>JAYTNY010000036.1:0-27574 GCA_043748055.1 Roseobacter sp. | reverse complement strand
GCAAAGGCATGCTGGCCGTGGTTGCACCCACCCCTGCAACCCTTGCAGCCGCATCCAACCGAGACGTGCAGGCACGCATCGAAGCCGAGCGCGAGAAAGATATTGCGGAAGGATTTGTCGAGGAAGAAGAGGACGATGATGCCTCGGATACCGACGACGACGATGGCCCGGTGGCTGTGATCGAAGCTCCCAAGCTAACGCCCGAAGAAGTGGCGGCGGCGAAGAAAGCGGCCAACCGCATTAAGCGTGCGCAGAAATTGGCAGACGAGCAACTTGGGTTGCCGTAAACGAATATCAAAGCTCATGATTAAAAAGGCGATGCAATGCATCGCCTTTTTTGGTTTTCGGCATTTGACAAAAACCACCTGTCTGGCCTATCCTAGATCATATAGGATATATCTATGGAGATTTTGCAGACGATGCAGACACTGAAGCCCGCTGCCACAGCAAAACCGCCCGTGTTTACCGGCACCTTTCGCAGCAAGAAAGATGCCGTGCTAGATGGGCTGCGCAATGCCATTTTGCAAGGTGACTTTAAGCCCGGCGAACGGCTGGTGATTGACGAACTGGCGCGCCAACTGGGCATTAGCCCCATCCCTATCCGAGAGGCATTGCAGCAGTTGCAGGGCGAGGGCTTTGTAACCATTCAGCCGCATGTTGGCGCAACCGTTACCCCCATTGAGGCCGGGCTGGTGGATGAGATTTTTGAGCTGCTTGAATCGCTGGAAACAATTAGCAGCAAGGCCGCCTGCCAACGCATGAACAAAGAGGACTTTGTGCGTATGGAGGTGATGTTGCAAGAGATGGACGGCCTCGACAAAGACCTGGCCCGCTGGTCGGAGGCGAATGTGCGACTGCATGAATTTATCTCGGATTGCGCGGGTATGCCTCTGGTAAAGAGCATGCTGACAAAGGTGCTAGACCACTGGAAACGGCTGCGCCAGGTGTATTTGCACGATGTGTTTGCGCGGCGGGTGCAAGACGCCCAAAAAGAGCATTGGCAAATGCTGCGCGCCATGCGTGCATGCGACACAGAAAAATTGGAACGGATTGTGCGCAACCACAATCGTGCGGCGCACGCGGCGTATGCCAACCACCTTAAAAAGTCTATTGAACTGTCATGAACTACACACGCATTGCTGCGCTGAGAACAGCCGATGACTTTCGCACGCATTTAGCGACGCTGGGTGTTGCGTTGCCGCTGGATGAGGCCATCGAATCTGGTGCGGCATCGCCGCTGGCCCAACCCATCAACACGAAAACCAAAACGGTGGGCAACCGGTTTGCAGTGTTGCCGATGGAGGGCTGGGACGGCACGCTCGACGGTCACCCATCTAATTTGACTGTGCGGCGTTGGCGGCGCTTTGGGCAGAGCGGGGCCAAATTAATTTGGGGCGGTGAGGCAGTTGCCATTCGGCACGATGGCCGCGCGAATCCGAATCAACTGGTTGCGAACGAAAGCACCCTGCCCGACTTGGCAAATTTGCGCGATGTCTTGCTGACCGAACACAAATCTCGCATGGGCCAAACGGACGACGTGCTGATGGGGCTACAACTAACGCACTCGGGGCGCTTTGCACGGCCCAATGGCAAGACGCTGGAGCCGCGCACGCTGTATCGCCATCCCTGGTTGGATACCAAGTTTCATGTGGCACCCGAGGCCTTGCTGAGCGATGATGAGGTGCGAGAGATCATCGCCGGGTTTGGGCCAGCGGCGCGCATTGCGCAACAAGCGGGTTTTGAGTTTATTGACCTGAAGCATTGTCACGGGTATTTGGGCCACGAGTTTTTGAGCGCGCACGACCGGCCCGGCAGCTATGGGGGCAGCTTTGAAAACCGCACTCGCTTTTTACGCGAGACCGTTGAGGTGATTCGCGCCGCTGCGCCGGGCATGCAAGTGGGCGTGCGGTTGAGCGCGTTTGATTGGATGCCGTTTAAGCCTGGGGCCGACAAAGTGGGCATGCCGGATCAGCGCGATGACATGACGCGCTATGGCTATGCGTTTGGGGGAGATGGCACAGGCCTGGGCATTGACTTGCGTGAGCCGCATCAGTTTTTGGATATGCTGGAAACGCTGGGGATTGAGTGGGTGTGCATTACCGCAGGCAGCCCTTATTACACCCCACACATTCAGCGGCCCGCGCTGTTCCCGCCCTCGGATGGCTATCAGCCGCCAGAAGACCCGCTGGTGGGCGTGGCGCGCCAGATTCGGGTGACGCACCAACTCAAACTTAAGCATCCCAACTTGATTGTTGTGGGCACGGGTTATTCGTATTTGCAGGATTGGTTGCCCAACGTGGCGCAGGCCGTGTTGCGGGCGGGCTGGGCCGACAGTGTGGGCATTGGGCGCATGGTGTTGAGCTACCCGGAAATGCTGGCCGATGTGTTGGACGGCAAGCCGCTGCAACGCAAACGCATTTGCCGCACCTTTAGCGATTGCACGACTGGGCCGCGCAACCATTTGGTTTCTGGCTGTTACCCGTTGGATGATTTTTATAAGCAGCACCCGCACAAAGTTTTGTTAGAGGAGGCGAAACAGAAATGAGCGAACCGATCTCGGCGTATGCGCCCATCGAAATGCACCCCCCAGGGTTGTATGCCGTGCGGCAAGAGGCCGATGGCGTGGCCGGTGGGTTGGATGCAATCAGCGACAGCCACATTGCGCAATACCACGCGCAGGGCTACTTGGTGGTTCACGATGCGTTTACACCTAGCGAGGCGCAGGATGCGATTGCCGGTCTGACGCATCTCATTGGCGGGGGCAACCCTGCTTTTCGCGGCATTCAGTTTGAGGGGGCAGCGCTGGACAAGTTGGACACGTTGACAGACGAGCAACGCCAGGATGCCGTGCGCAAGCTGATGTGGTTCTCGGCGTTTGATGCACGGCTGGATGCGATGGCGCATCACCCTAAGCTGATGACGATCGTTGAACGCATTCTGGGGGCTGCACCGATACTGTTTCAAGACCAAGCCTTGCTAAAACCGCCGCGTCTGGGCCGCGAGAAGCCCTGGCACCAGGACAAAGCCTATTTCAATTTAGACAAACGCGAGCCGGTGGTGGGCGTGTGGGTGGCGCTGGATGAGGCCACCCTGGACAACGGCTGCATGCACTTGCTGCCGGAACTGGGGCGCGAACCGATTGTGCATTTTCAGCGACGCGACTGGCAAGTGTGCGACACGCTGGTGCTGGGCAAGCGCTGCATTGCTGCGCCACTTAAGCCGGGCGGCTTGTTGCTATTTGATGGCTTGCTGGTGCATGGCACGCCGCACAACACCAGCAACCAACGTCGCCGCGCCGTGCAATTTCACTATCACCGCGAACAGTTCCCCAAGGTAAGCAACGACGAGCGCATGGCTGTGTTTGGGGAGGGAGGCAAAGATGTAACCTGCTGAGATGACGCTTCCCCAGTTGTGCTTGCGGCATGCGCTGCCCAGCACAGTTGTCAAACACTATTTCAGTTCCAGATATTTTCCGATTTAGGAGGACAGACCATGAAGTACCAAGTTTCCCGACGAAAGTTTTTGAAGGTGGCTGGTTTGGGTGCGGGCGCTGCGGCGTTGGCCGCCTGCGCGCCACCACCGGCGGCGCCATCTGCACCCGCGCAAGCCCCTGCGGCGGCGGCAGGCAGCCCTACCGAGTTGCGCATCGCCTGGTGGGGTTCGCAAAACCGCCACGACCGCACCATCAAGGTGATTGACCTGTATATGAAGCAGAACCCGAACGTGAAGATTACGTTTGAGTTTGCTGGCTTTCAAGACCACCTGACCAAGATGACGACCCAGGCTGCGGGCAACAGCTTGCCCGACATCATGCAGCAGGACTATGCGTGGATTTCGGAGTGGGCCTCGCGCAGCCTAATTATTCCGCTGGACAACTATGTGAGCAGCGGCATTCTGAACTTTGCCGATGTGTCCGACGACTTTCTAAAGGGCGGGCGGATTGATGGCAAGCTGGTGGCAGTGAACCTCGGCGCCAACTCGCAGTGCTTTGCTTGCGACACAGCCGATTTTGCAAAAGCTGGGTTGGAACTGCCCAAAGACACTTGGACGTGGGATGACTTTGAGAAGACTGCGCTAACCATCAAAGAAAAAGCGGGCAAATGGGGCGGCAATGGCTTGACCAACGAGCAGATTTGGAAATCGTTGTATTTGGGTCTGGGCCAGTGGGCATTTGCGGATAACGGCTACGAGTTGGGTTACACCGACGACGCACCGTTTGTAGACCACCTAAAGCGCGTGCTGCGTTTGCAAAAAGCTGGGGCCGTTGCCGACCGGGCCGAGCAACTGGCGACCTACGAAGGCAAAAGCGTGGAGCAGCAGCCGTTGGCGATTGGCAAATCGGCCACCGATTCGTTCTGGAGCAACCAGGTGGTGGCGGTGCAAAAGGCTGCGGGTGATGCACGCACGATTAAGCTGGTGCCACTGCCGCGCCCTGCCGGCGGCAAGTCGTCCAACTACATCAAGCCTTCGCAGTTCTTCAGCATCACGCGCGATTCCAAAGCGCCGGAAGAGGCGGCCAAGTTCATCAACTTCTTTACGAATAACGCCGAAGCCAACGACATCTTGTTTGCCGAGCGCGGCGTGCCCATCTCATCCAAGATTCGGGATGCGCTGACGCCCAAGCTGGGCGCATCGCAAAAAGAGATGTTTGACTATGTGGCGCGGGTGAGCAAAGACGTGCAGCCCATTCGGCCCGCCGACCCGCCCGGTTCGGCAGACTTGTTCAAGAACGTGTTCACCCCACAAGTTGTGGACGCGGTGTTGTTCGAGAAAGCCTCGCCGGAAGATGCGGTGGCGTTGTTGCGCAAAGAGGCGAACGCAATTCTGGCGAAGAACAAGAAGTAGTTTTTTGAACACGAAGAAGCGAAGAAAAGAAGAACCTAAACTTCTTAAATTCTTCCTTTTTTCGCTTCTTCGCTTCTTCGTGTTTATTTTCGGGCGGCCTCGCCGTATTCAGCAATGGCTAACCTAGATGCTTCTATCTCCCGCGCTGCACCCTTGCGCAATGCAACGCGCAAGCGCAAGTTTCGGCAGAACAACCTGGTGGGCTATTTGTTTATTGCGCCGTGGTTGCTGGCGTTTTTTGCGTTCACGCTCATGCCTATGCTGGCCTCGCTGTATTTCTCGTTTACAGATTATTCCAGCCTCGACCCCCTCAGCAAAGCCAGAAACATTGGGCTGCAAAACTTTGAGCGCATGTTTACCGGCGACACGCAATACTGGAAGGCGATTGGCGCGACGTTGTACTTTGTAATCTTCGCCATTCCATTACGCCTGATGTTTGCGTTGGCGCTGGCCATGCTGCTAAACAGCGGGCGCAACGGCGTCAGCTTTTACCGCGCTGCGTTTTACGCGCCCAGCATTGTGGGCGGCAGCATTGCGGTTGCCGTCATGTGGCGGCAAGTGTTTGGCACCGAAGGCCTGGTGAACGGGGTGCTGGCGATATTGGGCGTGCCACCGCGCACCTGGCTGGGCGACCCCGACACCGCCATCTGGACGCTGATCGTTTTGGCGATCTGGCAGTTCGGCTCGCCCATGCTTATTTTTCTGGCCGGGCTAAAGCAAATTCCGGCGGAGTTTTACGAGGCAGCTTCGATAGACGGCGCAAGCGGCTGGCGCAAATTCTTTCGCATCACGCTGCCGTTGCTCACGCCAGTCATCTTTTTCAACCTCATCATGCAAATGATTAGCGGGTTGATGGTGTTTACCCAGGCGTTCATCATTACCGGCGGTGCACCGTTGGACACGACGCTGTTCTACGCACTCTACATCTACCGCCGCGCCTTCGAGAATTTTCAGATGGGCTATGCCTCGGCTATGGCGTGGGTGCTGCTGCTCATCATCGCGTTCTTTGCGGCCATTGTGTTCAAGTCGTCATCGCAGTGGGTGTATTACGAGACGAAGGAAGAATAAGGCTATTCGTGTTGCGTCTTTCGTCTTGCGTTGGGCTGCAATTAACCCAACGCGAGACGCAATACGCAGACGAACAGATTTCTTTTATGCGATTAGCAATCAATCTTTCCTCTCGCAAACAACGCCGTGAGTTGACGCGCAGCGTGGTGTATCACGTGCTGGTCGGCGGGTTTTGTTTGGTGATGGTGTACCCGTTACTGTGGCTCTTCTCCAGCTCGCTAAAACCCACCGCCGAGATTTGGCGCACCGTGATGTCGCTTGTACCGACATCGCCCACGCTGGAGAATTACGCAAATGGTTGGGCCGGGTTTGGCGGTATTACCTTTGCCACCTTCTACCAAAACTCGTTGATCTATACCGTGTTGGCGGTCATCATCACCGTGTTCTTTTCGGCAGTGGTGGCATACGGCTTCAGCCGCGTGAACTTTGTGGGGCGCAAGTTTTGGTTTGGCTGCATGTTGGTCACGCTCATGCTGCCGGTGCAGGTCGTCATCATCCCCCAATACATCATGTTCAGCAATTTGAAGTGGCTGAACACGTTGTATCCGCTGTTGCTGCCCCGCATCGGTGGACAGGCGTTCTTTATCTTTATGATTATGCAGTTCATTCGCGGCATTCCGCGTGAACTGGATGAGGCCGCCGAGATGGATGGTTGCAACAAGATCGGCATCTTCTTTAAGATTATCTTGCCATTGATCCAGCCGGTGTTAGTTACCGCCGCCATCTTTGCGTTTTATTGGACGTGGGAGGATTTTCTCACCCCGCTCATCTATCTCAACTCGCCCAAGCTGTATACGCTCTCGCTGGCCTTGCGCTCGTTCGCCGATCCCTCCGCCAACACCGACTGGGGCGCCATCTTCGCCATGTCGGCGCTCTCGCTGGTGCCGGTGTTCGTCATCTTCATTTTCTTTCAGCGCTATTTGGTGCAGGGCATTAGCACCACGGGCCTAAAGGGCTAAATAGATCTCTATCTTGGATTCCAGGCTTCAGCTGGTTAGTGTCCCCTACTGGACTTAGGCAGCAACACAAGTTCATAATCGGCTAAAGCCTGGAATCCTTTCCTAATGCTGATGGCTTACACAATTGATCTTCCTTCCGCCAACGGCACTACCCTGCCCTATACCCTGCACGAGCCGCGCACGTTCAACATCCCGCCCCACCCCTTCACCAGCCGCATTGCGTTTTCGGCGGCGCACATTGTGGCGGATGCAAACGCTGACCACACCGACCAGGCCAACACCCATAAACCGGCGCAAATTGATTGGGATGCTACGCTGGCTTACCGCCGCCACTTGTGGTCGTTGGGCTTTGCTGTAGCCGAGGCCATGGACACCGCCCAGCGCGGCATGGGCTTGGATTGGGCCGCCAGCCAAGAGTTAATTCGCCGCAGCAGTGCCGAGGCAAAAGCAAGCGGTGGCATTGTGTTCTCCGGCGCAGGCACAGACCACATCAGCCCAAACCCAGCGCGCACACTGGGCGAAGTGACTACGGCTTACGAAGAACAAGTCGGCTTTATCGAATCGCTCGGAGGCCGCATCATTTTGATGGCGAGCCGCGCGTTAGCCGCCTGCGCCAAAGGGCCGGGTGACTATGCCCAGGTCTACGACCGCGTGCTCTCGCAAGTGCGCCAGCCGGTCATCATTCACTGGCTAGGCGAACTGTTTGACCCTAAGTTGGCGGACTATTGGGGTTCGCACGATGTGAGCGCCGCCATGCAAACCTGCCTGAGCATTCTGCACGAGAACAAGCACAAAATTGACGGCATCAAAATTTCGTTGTTGGATGCCAAGCGCGAGATTGAGATGCGCCGCCAGTTGCCCGCTGGCATGAAGATGTATACCGGCGACGACTTCAACTACCCCAGCTTAATTTTGGGCGATGCGCACGGCTATAGCCACGCCCTGCTGGGCATTTTTGATGCGATTGCGCCCGCTGCCGCTGCTGCGTTTCATGCGCTGGATGCAGGCGACACGCAAACGTATTGCGACATTCTGGAGCCAACCGTCGCCCTCTCGCGCCACATCTTTCAAGCGCCCACATACTTCTACAAAACGGGCATCACGTTCTTGGCCTATCTCAACGGCTACCAAGATCACTTTAGGATGGTGGGCGGGCAAGAGACCGCGCGCAGCGTGCAACACTTGGCCGAGCTATGCGTGCTGGCCGACAAAGCGGGGTTGCTGCGCGACCCAGAGCTGGCAGCAAGGCGAATGAGAGAGATGCAACAGTAAGCCAATATGATTTAGCGGTCTGGTGAAAGGGGCAACGAGTTCATTTTTTGACGAATTTCGTCATACCCAAAGTATTCATAAAGTGCAAGCAAGGCTCGGAGACGGCCTGTAGGGTGCCATTCATCTGGCCTAATTATTGGATGGGCAAACAATTTCTCGAACACTTCTTCCATATCTATAAAGTGCCATTGGAGGCCATAATCCTCTGAATTTCGAATACCCGACACAAGTTCCATTGATGAAATACCTAGACGCAATACTCCAACCAATGCAGTGTTTAGATGTGTGCATTCCAATGCCAAACCGTACACGTTAACGGACTCAATCACTGAAGCGTCATCAAGGTGCAATTCACGTCTAAGGCAGCGTTTGATAACTCTAAGGAAATCCACTCCCCCTTCCGGTGTGAAGTTGCCCCAAGTAAAGCCTTCCTCAACAGAGCAAGTCCACCGCCGATTACGAGATTTTGCTAAGGCGCTTGCATTTCTATTCTTTTCGAGGAGCACAAGTTTATTGTCGCTCGATATGATGCTAACTTCAGCATACAAGGCACTCGGGCATGCAGGGAGCACACTTCTATCTCCCCCTTTAATTGCGCGATGCAACACCTGCTCGCGTATTTCCAGTAACCGGTCATCGGGATTCAGCAAAATTCGGCGATTGAAATTGTCAACTATCCAGAAATTCAGAGGCACGATGTCCAAGTTCATTGGCAAATCGGGGAACGACGAAGGCGGAAGTCGGGCCTGGTAGAAGCCAACTTTTGTCTGATACACATCAATCCAATCCTTTGAACGAATCAATTGTCTGAGGTAATCATAGATAGGGCCATCTTCTATATCGGCCTCAAAAATTTTGGTGCTCAGTTGGAGTGGCGTTGGATCTTTAAGCATCTCTACTTCTCCAAAGTCACGATGCCTATGTATGGGTAAAGCACTCAGGTCTATTGGCCGAAAATGGGGCGATATGTAAAGCATTAGACCGTTGTCAACTGCAAGCGCCTGATAATTCTGTTCCGCATGGAGTATCTGAATAACCTCATCGGTTGCCAGACGAGGGGTTTCGACGTACGACCAATCTTTAACCAATCGCGATTGATCAGCCGATTGCGTGACTGGAGTAGCCCCATACATAAACTCAGATATGAGGGGAGTACTGGCTCGACGACTTTGAATCTCATTAAGCAAATCGGTGTACCGGTCATTTTTGTCGCAGTAATCAATAATCCCATCAACAAAGGGGCTTTTGTCTTGTGCGCTATCAAATCGGTTGTACAAGGGCTTAAGCCAAGTCACATCTAAACAGAGCTCTTTCAATTCATCAAGAGTGAACTTTTCGAGCAGAACCGAACGTATTTTGCCAGTGTCAAAGTTAGTCTTCCGAGTCGTCATCCATGCCTCCGCAACGTTTATCCATCAAAGATTCATACTAAATTAGCTCACAAAGCCAAGCATGCTTTGCTATCGCTTCTATCACCGAATCAACCCCATCACCTGCAACACCTGATCTCGATTCGCCGCCGAATTAGCGGCAAACACCGCCCGGCGCGTCAGCCCACGCTCGTCCTCGAAGTGAATGCGGGCGGCAGGCATGGGGCCAAAGCGCGTTGCCAAACTGGTGGTCTGCGCAGAGCGCAAGCGCCGCACACATACCCGCCACGGCAGTGTGGGCATCTGGCTGTCAAAGCGCACCTCATGCACCGTGGCCCCAAACTCGCACGGCATCTCGCGCACCACCACCTCGCCATACTCTTTGCCCAAATCGCCGTACCACAAAAAGCCGGGGGCCTTTGCTGCGGATGATGTGGCTTCAGTGACATCTACGAGCGACGGCAGCGCGTAATGCGCAAAGTGCGCCAGCCACGCCAGCGCCGAGAACAAGATTGAAACGACCAGCGCCACTGTGCCGATGCGCCCCACCCAATTCGCCAGCACCACATTGGGTGGCAACCCTGGCTGTAAATACAAGGGCGGTTGGTCGCCTGTACCCAGGCGAATCAAGCCGCTCACTGTCACCGGCATTCCGGGGCTATATGTCGGCAAATCTTCGTCCAGCACCCACAGCGGGTCGGTGGCATTGGGGTGGGTCATGGGGATAAAGCGCCCGCCGCGCAATTCGACCGCGCCCAAATCGAAGCGCGTCTGATAACCCTTCGCGGGCAACAGGGTGCCGTTAATGCGCACCCAGATGTTGGCGGTGCTGATGGATACCTCGGAGAGTTTGTAGGTCTTGACGATGGCGTTCTCGACCACGCCGGGACGAACAAACAAGAGCGAGGCCATGCCACCCAGCGCCATCAGCCATAGCAGCAGGCGCGCACGGCGCGTCTCGTGCAGCCAATACAAAACGGCCGCCAGGCGGTTCATCGCGGTGTTTGCGAGGGATTGCAATCGCATCGAGGACTTTTACTTATTGGCAATTGGCTAGTTGCTATTGGCCAATAACAACTAGCCAATTGCCCTTATTTCCACCAGCCGCGCTTACGAATGTATGCAAACATGAGCAGCGGCACGCCAAACATTACCAATAATGATAATGCGAACACAACCCATTTGGCAGGAGATGTACCTATGTCTACCTCGATCAAGTTCCCAAAAAAGTTCATGCCAAAAAAGCCGGTGAAGAACGAGAGCGGCATAAACAGCACCGTCACAATCGTCAACGTTTTCATAATGTCATTGGCGCGGTTGGCTGTCACCGAGAGATACGTGTCCAGCGAACCGGAAACTAAATCGCGCAGCGACTCGTTCAGATCGGCCAGCCGCACAAAATGGTCGTAGACATCTCGAAAGTAAATGCGGTCTTTGGCATCAATCACGGCGTAGTCATCGCGGGCCAGCTTGTTAAACACCTCGCGCTGCGGCGAGAGCACCCGCCGCAGGTTCAACACCGCCGACTTGAGCTTAAAGATTTTGCTCACCGTACGCGGCTCCGGCTTGTCAAATACCTGGTCTTCGATGTGGTCAATCATCTCGTCCATTGCGTCCATGCACGGCATGTAATCGGCGGCGATGGCATCGCACAGTTCATACAGGCAATAGTCTGGGCCGCGCCGGGTGTGGCGCTCGTCGCGCAGCACGTTGCGCCACTGGCGTTCCAGCGCGGCAATGTCCTCGGTGTGGTGGGTTACCAGAAAATTTTGGCCCAGAAAGATATCCAGCTCGTTTGTGTCTACATCGTTTATGCCCTGGTCGAACCGCACGGCATGCAGCACGATGTAAACATAGCTGCCCCAGTCGTCCACCTTCGGCACATGGCTTTCGGTGAGTGCATCTTCAACCGAGAGTTGGTGAAAGCCAAATGTGCCGCACAGCAAGTTTGTCAGTTGAGCTTGTTCTTCCGTTGGGGTTTGCGTGCCCGCTGGCTTCTCCGGCTCAAACAAATCCACCCAGGTCATGCTGGATTTGTCGGCGAGCAGGCGCAGCAAATCTTCGACAGTAAAGCCTTCTGTCACAGTTACGGCGCTGCCATTAGTGCGGTCGCGGTTAGGGTCGTTGGTACGGTGCAAGATGCGGATCATGTGCAGGGATTATCGTCAAAACGCACCAGTGATGAAATGAAACGACTACGATGAGCATCCTGAGCGCAGTCGAAGGATGCGGACACGGCAGAACTTCGTTAGCCAAGCTCGACATAGAGCGCATCCTTCGACTACGCTCAGGATGCTTCCGTGTGGGTTTTGTTTTCTCCGCTCCTCCGCTTCTTTATGTGAAAAATAATCTGCTTGTAGTGCGCCACGCTATCATTACCCTCGCATGAAATCCAATCAACTTATTCGCATGCGCCAGCGGCGGCGCGAGAAGGTTAAGAAGGGCGCGCCGAGGCGCGTGGGGCAGTTTCTCACCTCGTTGGGCATTGCGCTGCTGGTGGTGACGGTGGCCGTGCCTGCCACGGTCGCAGCGGCTGCCGCAGGCGTGTATTCCTACCTCACCAGCGACCTGCCCGATCCCAGCCAGATCAAAAAAGTGGAGAAGGATTTTCAGACGACAAAGATTTTTGACCGCAACAGCACGCTGCTCTACGAGATTATTGACCCCACTGGCGGCGACCGACAGTGGGTGCAGTTGAACGCCATCTCGCCGTACTTAAGATGCGCCACAGTCGCCATTGAAGACAAAACGTTTTGGGAGAACCAGGGGTTTGATATTCGCGGCATCGCCCGCTCGGCGTTGGCAAACTTTCGCGGCGAGGCGCGGCAGGGCGGTTCGGGCATCACCCAGCAGTTGGTAAAGAACGTGGTGCTGCCGCCGGAAGAGCGCGCGGGCGCGGGCCGCACCACGATGGTGAAGGTGAAAGAGGTGCTGCTCAGTACCGAGATCAGCCGCAAATACGACAAGCGCACGCTGTTGGAGTGGTACTTAAACACCAACTTCTACGGCAATCTCAGCTACGGCATCGAGGCGGCGGCCAAAGTGTATTTTGGCAAAAGCGCCAAGGACTTGGACTTGGCCGAGGCGGCCATGCTGGCGGCCATCCCGCAGTTCCCCAAGAAAAACCCGTTTGATAGCGCCATCGAAGCAAAAGACCGCCAAAGCCTGGTGCTGGATTTGATGGTGGAGCGCAGCAAGTTTGGCGTGCCGGGTTGCAATGTGACGCAGAAGAATTCGGAGGCGGCCAAGTTGCAAGCGCTCAAGTATTCCGGGCGCACGCAACGTTTTAATATCAAGGCGCCGCACTTTAGCGTGTATGCCAAAGACCGGGCGATTGAGTTGCTAGCCGACTTTCGCGGCATCGGCACCGAAGCAGCGACGGCTTTGGTTGAACGCGGTGGGTTGAAGATTTACACCACACTGGACTTGAACATAGACAACAAAGCCCGCGAGTTCGCCAATCAGCGGGTGGCAGCCATGCAGGCCGACAACAAAGATGTGAACAACGCCTGCGTGGTGGTGATTAAGCCCGACACCGGCGAGATTTTGGCAATGGTGGGTAGCCTAGATTACTTTAACGACAACATTGACGGCAAATACAACGTGGCAACGGCGCTGCGCCAGCCGGGGTCGTCGTTTAAGCCGATTACGTATTTGGAGTTGCTGCGGCAGGGCAACTCGCCAGCCACGCTATTTTGGGATACGCGCACGACGTTTCCCAGTGGGCAAGATCAGCCGTATGTGCCGGAGAACTACGACCGGAAATACCACGGCCCGGTGTTGCTGCGACAGGCGTTGGCGCGCAGCTACAACATCCCCGCCGTAGATGCGCTGAACCGCGCAGGCATTGGCAACGTCATCCGCACCGCGCAAAAGTTGGGCATTACGGATTTGAATCGTGGGCTGGATTTTTACGGCCTGGCCCTGACGTTGGGCGGCGGCGAGGTGAAGCTGTTGGACATGGCCTATGTTTACAGCGTGTTCGCCAACCAGGGCACCATGAAAGGCGTGCCACGCCCCAAAGAACTGAAGCGGCCTGGGTTCCGGGAGTTGGACCCGGTGGCGATTTTGCGCATAGACCAAGACACGCGCGACCCGATCACCGGCAAGCAAGTGACACGCACGCTGTATGACTTTGGCGGCGCGCCTGCGCAAGTGCCGGATTTGCTGGGGCCAAATACCCGGCAAGTGACTTGGCAACTCACCAGCATCATGAGCGACCCACAAGCGCGGGCGGCGGCGTTTGGCTTTCCCTCGTCGTTAGATTTAGGCGATGGCCGACCCGCTGCCGTAAAGACCGGCACGACGAACGATTACAAAGACAACTGGACGTTGGGTTTTACGCCCGATTTTGTGGTGGGTGTGTGGGTAGGCAACACCGACAACCACTCGATGGATAAAGGCATTACCGGTTTAACTGGCGCAGCACCCATTTGGAACGACGTAATGAATTTTTTGCACGAGGGCAAACCGGTGCGCGAGTTTGAACAGCCCGAAGGCCTGGAACGCAGCGGCGTGTGCGCCATTGATGGCTTGGTGCCCAACGGCTCGTGCCCGGTTGTCTCGGATTGGTTTATGCCGGGGACAGAACCCAAACGCCAAAGCACCATCGTGCAGAAGTTCCCGGTGGATAAGGGCAGCGGCAAGCTCGCCATCCCCGGCACCCCGCCAGAGAACGTGGAGGAGCGTACGTTCTACGTCTTCCCACCGCAAGCCCAAGATTGGTATGGCGCATTAACCGATGAAGAGAAGGCGCGCTTCCCGGTGCCGCCCACAGACTTGGTGACCAGCGTTGCCAGCGTGGCGGTGGGCGAGGTCGCCATCAGTTACCCACCCAATGGCGGCTACATTACAGCCAATGCGTTGGAGGCCGCTCCAGAGGCCGCGCCCGTTGCACAAGCGACACCCGACCCGGCGAACCCCAATCCGCCGCCAGCACCCGCCGGGCCTGTGCCGGGCATTGTGCAAATTCGAGGGAACGCGAAGGGCGGCAACTGGGTGAGCTACAAAGTGGCGGTTGCGCCCGGTTACGCGCCCGCGCCAGAGCAATGGCAGCAAATTGGGCCCGACCACCCGGAGCAGATTGACAACAATGTGCTGGAGAACTGGAACTTGGCGGGCTTTGGATCGGGGCCGTATTCGCTCAAGGTCAGCCGCATCGAGAGCGATGGCCGCATCACCGATGCCATCATTCAGGTGAACATAGACAACGCCCCGCCACAGGCGGCCATGGCCCAGCCCTACCCCGGCGATTTATTTAGCGCCAGCAAAGACGAATGGGTGGATTTGGATGCGCGGGTGAGCGACGACCAAAGCATCAGCCGCGTGGAGTTTTACGCCAACGGGGCCAAGTTCGCCGAACGCAGCGCTGCGCCGTTCAACGTCAAGTTCACCATCGGCGGCAACCGAGGTTCGTTCGATTTTTACGTGGTGGCCTATGACGGGGCGGGGAACAAAGTGCAGAGCGGGCCGGTAAGAGTGGCGATTGGGAATTAGCTAATAGCCAATAGCCAATACAATTAGCTTATGCAACAAGCCAATAGTTCAATACCTGAAACTTTGGTAACCATTCCAGCACGCTTTGATGGCAATCAGATCAAGCTGGATGTGCCGTATTACCTGCCGCCAAATGCGCCGCTGTTGGTGGTTGTGTTACAACCCAAAGCCATACAAGAAAGCCCGACACGCGAACGCTTTACGAAGTTACTCGCGCTTCGCGGCGTGTTGGCCAATGACAACAAGTACGACGAAGTATTACGCAAAATGGACGAAATGTGGCAATCATGGAAGCTCGAATCTGCGTAGACACGTCAATTCTCATCGGCTACTTTCGGAATCGGCCTATAGAAACAGAAGCATTCGAGAAGGCATTGAAATCTGCCGAATGTTGTGTGACTTCTGTCGTAACTTACGAACTGCTTCTGGGCGTCGCGCGGCGAGGAACATCTATCGGTGAAAGCGAAGCCCTGCAAGAACTGCCTTGTATTTCTTTTGGGCGACCAGAGGCAGAGCAAGCATCTGCACTTCATGCAGAATTAATTCGTCGCAACGCAGACATTGGCCCCAAAGATGTGATGATTGCCGCGACGTGCATCGTCAATAATTTGTCGTTGCTAACCGCCAACGCACGCCATTTTCAGCGCATACCTCAACTACAAGTCATCGCTGCCGAAGAATTCATCACTACCCCATGATCACAATTTTGGGCCTCGGCCCCGGCGATGCGAACCTGCTGACGCGCGAAGCGTGGGGTGTGCTGAGCCAAGCCAAAACGCTTTACCTGCGCACCCGAAGGCACCCCACCGTGGCGGGCTTGCCGCAACACCTCAACCTCAAAGATTTTGACGCGATTTATGCAGCTAATACAGCGTTTGAAAAAGTATATGCTCGCATCGTCAGCACCTTAATCAAAGAAGCTAAAAAGCGCGATGTAATTTACGCCGTGCCCGGTCATCCGCTCGTCGGCGAGGCCACTGTGTCCATGCTGCTAGCGCAAGCAGCGAAGCTCAACATCGAAACGCGTCTCGTCAGCGGCCTCAGCTTCATCGAGCCAGTCCTCGAACAAATGACGAATCGGCCAGGAAGCCACGCCGAGTTACAAGCGTCGAAAAAGAAATCACTCGACGTTCGTCATTCGTTGCTCGACCCTATTCATGGCCTCCAACTCTGCGATGCCCTCGACCTGGCAAACCTGCATCACCCACCGCTGAACCCCGACCAGCCCGCCTTAATTGCCCAGGTCTACTCACGCGCCGTCGCCAGCGACGTAAAGCTGACGCTGATGAACCAGTATCCGCCGCTACACCTCGTCAATATCGTTCGCTCCTCATCTCCCCCTCGCCTCATCCCCTTATCTCAGCTAGACCACGCCGACCACTTCGATCACCTCACCTCGCTCTACGTGCCGGCCCTGCCACGGGCCAGCAGTTTGGAATCGCTGCAAGAGCTTATGGCCCATCTACGTGCGCCAGAAGGCTGCCCGTGGGATCGAGAACAGACCCACCAAAGTTTGCGAGGCACGATGCTGGAAGAAGCCTACGAAGTGCTGACCGCGATTGACGAAGGCGACATGCAGGCGTTGAAAGAGGAACTAGGCGATCTGCTGTTTAACATCGTCTTTCAGGTGCAGATGGCGACCGAGGCCGAAGTATTCCGCATGGCCGATGTGATTGGCGAAGTACATGCTAAGTTAATTCGGCGTCATCCGCATGTTTTTGGTGAGCTGAACACGACAGATCATAAACAAATCTCAGCCAACTGGGAAGCCATCAAAAAGCAGGAACACAAAGCCAAAGGTGCCGAGCGCAAAAGCGTGCTGGATGGCATTCCACCCGCGTTGCCCGCGCTGGCCCAAGCGCAAAAGATGGCGCACAAGGCCGAGAAGGCCGGCTTTAAGTACGACGACAACGCGCAACGCATGGCAAAGGTGCGCGAGGAGTTGGACGAGATTATGGCGGCAACAGACCATGCCAATTTGCAAGAGGAGTTTGGCGATCTGTTCTTCTCGCTAACAGATTTAGCCGATGGCTTTGGCATTGATGCCGAAGCCGCCGCACGCGAAGCCAACCTCAAATTCTCCAAACGCTTTCGGGCAATGGGGCAGTTGCTAAAGCGCCGCAAGCAAAATATGAATAAGATGACTGGCGACGAGTTGCAAGCCGCCTGGCAGCAAGTAAAGAAGAGATTGGAGATTAGAGATTAGCCAATCTCCAATCTCTAATCTCTAATCTCCTCCTCCATGAAACTCGCTGTCCTCGCCGACATCCACGCCAACTACGTTGCCCTACAAGCGGTGGTGGCCCACATAGACCAATGGCAGCCTGACCTCGTGATCGTGGCAGGCGACATCGTCAATCGCGGCCCTCGGCCTGTGGAGTGTTTGGCGTTGGTGCAGCAGCGTAGACAAACCGATGGCTGGTTGGTGGTGCGAGGCAACCACGAGGACTACGTCATCGGCCACAGCAAACCCGATGCAATCCGAAGCGGCCCGGAATTTGAGATTTATCGCAGCTCGTATTGGACGTATCGCAAGCTGGGTTGCGATGTGGGTGTTCTGGAAGCCATGCCGTTTAAGCTGGAGTTGGCATTGGAGGGCATGGTGCGCGTCACTCACGCATCCATGCGCCACATCCGGGATGGCATTTACAAAACAACGCCCGAAGATGTGCTGCGCGAACAAATCGGCCAATCACCACCAGTGCTATTTTGCATGGGACACACGCACCAACCCTTCATCCGTACGTTAAATGAAACGCTGGTGGTGAACGTGGGGGCCGCTGGCATGCCCTTCGATGGCGATTGGCACCCCAGCTACGCACAACTTGAATGGCGCGGCGGGCAATGGCATGCCGAAATTATTCGGTTGAGCTATGACCGCCGCGCCGCCGAACGCGACTTTGAGCTAAGTGGATTTTTAGACGAAGGCGGCCCGCTGGCCCACCTAATGCTCCGAGAGTTGCAAATTGCGCAAGGCCAACTACATAGCTGGATTCACCAGTTTGAGAAAGCAGTCTTGGCTGGCGAGACAACAATGGAAGCTTCTGTTAGGAATTTTCTAACTCAGAGCGCCTAGCAAAAAGAAACCAGGTTTTTTGAAAAAACCTGGTTTCTTTTTGCGGGTTGGGTCAGTTTGAAGCTATTGCCCGTCGAGCGTCGCCAGCCCTTCTTTCAGCGCATACAGCGCAGCCTGGGTGCGGCTGGGCAAATTCAGCTTGGTGAGCAAATTGCTGACGTGCGTCTTCACCGTCTTCTCGCTTACGACGAGGCGCGTCGCAATATCTTTGTTGGACATGCCGCGTGCGATGAGTTTCAGCACTTCGGTCTCGCGGTCGGTCAGCTTCTCCGGAGATTCTGGCGAGCGCACTTCGCGGATGAGGCGTTTAGCCGCTTCGGGCGCCAGTTGCACCTCGCCGCGATGCGCGCCCTTGATGCGCTGCACTAACTCATTGGCCTGCGTGTCCTTCAACAAGTAGCCCATCGCGCCTGCGTGAATAGCCGAGAACACCCGGTCGTCTTCGATAACGCTGGTGAGCGCGATGATCTCCACTTCGGGCTGGGCTTTCTTGATCTTCTGAATAGCGGTCAAGCCATCCATAACCGGCATCAGCAAGTCCATCAGAATAATGTCAGGTTTCAATTGCTTGGACATCTCAACGGCTTCCAGGCCATTGGTCGCTTCACCTATGATTTTCAGATCTGGGTCTAACCCCAAGAACATGCGCAAGCCCTGCCGAACAACCGCATGGTCATCGACCAACAATACTTTGATGGCGCTGTCCTCGGGTTCCATATTGGCTGCATCTGTATCAGCATTCAATGTAGTCATGTATTGCAACTTTACCTCCCAACTTACCGTTCAGTAATCCGCCTCAGTGTTTGTGATTGTTATTATCCTCTATTGTCCAAATCATTCGATCTTTGAGCCTAGTTGTTTACTACAAATTTACGATGAAATCGCTAGCCTTTCGGATAAAAGGCTATAGAACTAGATCAAAAATTAGATTTGGTATTCTCGAATAAACTTGGAACATTCACGAATTGTTCTGGAAACAGTTTCTAATTTACACTGACATGCCAGTTCTGTAACTCATCCTTTTGGTTGATCACGCTTTTAGCGACTCTGCCTAAAATGACGACAGTGCCTATGATTCGTCTCATGATCGTAGAAGCTTCCGAAGCCCTCAGAATTGGCCTTAGGATGATCTTCTCTCTCGATCGTCACCTCAAGATTGTTGCTGAGACCCACACAGCAACAAGTGCCCTTTTGCTGGCTGGTGAACACATACCCGATGTCATTGTTTTGGATGTAGACATGCCCGATGGCGACTGGACGCTACAGAAGTTGGTCGCAAGCCATCCGTATTGCCGCATTGTCGTCCTCACCATTCGCCCTGGCCGCGAAGACCAACGAAACCTGATGCACCTCGGCGCATTCGCCTGCGTCGAAAAGCGCTCCTCGCCACAGGAGTTGCTGAATGCAGTTGCTCAAGCCTCCTTGCTCGACGAAGCACAGATGGCATAGTGCCTGCGTAATATCTGTTTGCTATGATGCTGGCTTGCGAAAAGCATCATGTCCGCATGACCATGTCTCATGACCATGTCCACAGGCAAACAAATTCGATTAACGACGCTGGCCTCTTGCGCCGGGTGAGCGAGCAAACTCGGCCCCGAAGCCCTGGCGCACGTGCTGCGTCCCCTCCAAGATAAATTTAAGCCGTCGCTCTTTCCAAACCTGATTGTGGGCTTGGGTGAGCCGGACGATGCCGCCGTGTACCGCCTCTCCGACGAGCAGGCGATTATTCAAACGGTGGATTTCTTTCCGCCGGTGGTAGACGATGCCTATTGGTTCGGCGCAATTGCCGCCGCGAACGCCCTCAGCGATATTTACGCGATGGGTGGTGAGGTGTTATTTGCGCTAAATCTAGCCGCCTTCCCCGAAGATTTGCCACCGGAGATTTTGAGCGACATTATGCGTGGCGGCGCAGACAAAGTGGCCGAGGCAGGCGCAGCCATTGCAGGCGGGCACACGGTAAAAGACAAGGAGCCGAAGTATGGCCTCTCGGTCACCGGCATCGTGCATCCACAAAAGATTATGACCAAAGGCGGTGCGGTGCCGGGCAATGTGTTGGTGCTAACCAAGCCGCTGGGTGTGGGCTGCGTGACGACGGCGCTGAAGCGAGAGCAAGCTGCGCAAGAACACGTAGATGCGGCCATCGCCAGCATGACGCAGCTCAACCGTACAGCTTCGCGGTTGGCGCGGGCGCTTGGGGCCAAAAGCGCCACAGACATCACTGGCTTTGGGCTGATGGGGCACGCGCTGGAGATGGCAAAAGCCTCGCGGGTTCAGTTCCAGCTCAACTGGGCTGCCCTACCCTTTTTGCCCGGCGCACTAAGCTATGGCGAACAGTGGATTTTTCCGGGCGGTGCAGAAGCAAATGAGAAGGCAGTCTTACCACACGTTTCGTTCGACGCGCGCGTGAGCGATTGGCAGCGCATGATGTTGTTTGACCCAGAGACCAGTGGCGGGTTACTCATTCCGCTTGCGCCAGAAGCCGCCCATCAGTTTGTGCAACAGATGGAGCTGGCTGGTGAGCAAGCCTGGGTTGTAGGCGAGGTAAGCGCGGGCGCGGGGATTGCTGTCGTTTAGAGTTTGTGGCGATGCAGGTGCCACGCATTGGCAATCGGAATTGCCAGTGCGTGGCACCTCCGTTTCTACTCTACAAAAATTTTGGCGGCCAGCTCGGCACCGATGACGTGTTCGTCTTTGAAGCTACCGTTTTGCACGCGTAGGCGAATAGGGCCAGCGAACGGTGCGTGCGCAACCAACTCGATTTTTGCGCCGGGCTTTAGGTTGAGAGAGTTGAGGTAGCGCAGCATGTCGCCATCGTGAGAGGCGATGCGGCCGACTTGGCCCGATGCACCGTCGGGCAGATCGCTGAGCGGCTTAGCAGCAGGTGTATCCAGCTTGCCCTCGCGGGTGGGGATGGGGTCGCCATGCGCGCAACGGTCTGGCTGACCCAACTGCTCGAACATGCGCTCGATCAAATCATCGTCCAAGTGGTTGGATGAGGCAGCGGCCATCGGGTAAACCTCGTGCCAGCTATAGCCCATCGTCTTCACCAGAAACACCTCGAAGATGCGGCGCTTGCGGATGGCCTTGAGCGCGAGTTGCTCGCCCATCTCGGTGAGGGCTAGGCCACAGGCGCCCTCTCGGCGCACGTAAACCCGCCGCACCAGCCGCTGGGCCATGCGCGAAACAGCAGGCGCGGACACATCCAACCGATCGGCAATAGCCCGCAACGACACACGGCCTATTTCTTGCGAGACGAGATAAGTCTCGACCAGAAAATCCAGCACTACTGGGCTGGCTTTTGCTGCGGTTGTTGGCTTGTTTTTTTTGCTTGGGCTGCTCATTCTGCTCATCGTTGCAGCAAATTATCACATACGCATATGAGTGTCCTTGTGTTACAATCCCGCCGCTTAAAACTAGGGAAACGTTCGCGTTTGTGCATGTGCATCCGCTTTTGCGGCAGTGTTACGGCAGTTATCGCGGATCCATTTTATTTTTTAGGAGTATTGAGTCATGAACCTCGTTGAATCGCTTGAAAAGAGTTTGCAGCCAAACAGCAAGATTCCAGCACTACAGTCAGGCGACACGGTGCGCGTGCATCAGCGTATTGTCGAAGGAGACCGCGAACGCATTCAGGTGTTTCAGGGCACGGTGATTCGCTTGCGCAAAGGTGGTGCAAACGCCAGCTTTACGGTGCGCCGCATTGCCAGCAACAACATTGGTGTAGAGCGCACGTATTTGTTGCTCTCGCCTCGAATCGAAAAAGTAGAAGTGACGCGCCATGCCAAAGTGCGCCGCGCCCAGCTTTACTACTTCCGCGATCTGCGCGGCAAGAGTGCCCGTCTGAAGGAAGACTTGGCGGCAACCGCAGCCAGCAAGGCGGCCAACAACGCAGCGAAGGCCGAGAAGAAAATTGAGGCAGCAAAGGTGGACGTGGCGGCAGCAGCCGCAACCGAGTAAGCAATCTGCGAGTGACATTTTAGATATGACTCCCGTAATTGGTGATTGCGTCGCCAGTTACGGGAGTTTTTGCGTACCGCGTACGCCATCAACCCCACGCACCCCACAAAGCACGCAAGACAAACCACATGCCAAACGGGTGAGTTTTGTTTGTGCTGATTTTCACCAAACAAGTAAAATCACGTGAACAAAGAGTAATCAAGAGCAAAACTATGGCTAAGCCTCGAATTTTGATTCCGACCCCGATCCAAGACAAAGACAAGCTGCGCTTTACGATGCGCGCCACCTACGTGAATAGCGTGATTGCGGCAGGCGGCGCGCCGTTGTGCATTCCCACCGCGCTGGATGAGCAAGCGTTGCGCGCAATTTACGATAACTGCGAAGGCGTGCTGCTGACCGGCGGCGATGACGTTGACCCAGCAGCTTTTGGTGAAGCTGCACATGAGAAGACAGCGGGCATTGATTTGCAGCGCGACGAAGCCGAGTTTTTGCTGACGCGCTGGGCGGCGCAAGACGACAAACCGACATTTGCAATTTGTCGCGGCATTCAGGCGATGAATGTGGCACTGGGCGGCTCGTTGGTTCAGGATATTCCATCAGAGTGGAAGAACCCGCAGACGCATGATGGCAACTACTACGGCCCCAGCCGCGATGACATTCATCACACGGTGTGTGTGGAACCGGGCACAAAGTTAGCCAAGATTTTGGGCGCGGGCGATGTGGGCACGAACAGCTTTCATCATCAGGCGCTAAAACGCGTGGCTGATGGCTTGGTGGTGACGGCGCGTTCGAAAGATGGCGTTATTGAGGCGGTAGAGATGCCGGAGAAGCGATTTTTTGTAGGCGTGCAGTGGCACCCAGAAGAAATGGCTGCGACGCACGAGAACATGATGCGGCTGTTTACGCAGTTTGTGGCGGCGACTTTGGTCTAGGTGCCAGGCACCTTTGCAAGTCTCAGGAGATCGAAGACAAACATGATTGATACAAATAACTACACATTGATTGTGGTGCTAACGGTGGGCGTAGCACTGTTAGCCACGCTGGGTGGCGGCGTTGCTATTGCGCTGTTGGCTTCGTTGGGCAGCCGCTTTATGCGGCGCAACATGCCTTCGGATGAAGACATGGCGAAGTTAAAGACCGTATCGATGACAGATGCGATGCCACGCGTGCGCAAGCCTCTCAGCCCCACCGCCGAACCGCTGGTGTTGGCTGCGGTTAGCTTTGTTGGGTTTCTCGTTTTGTCTTTTCTGTTTTTGCGCGCACCCACAGTGATGCAAGCCGAGGTGGAACCCGAAAAGCCCGCAAAAGCCAGCCTGCTCACGAAAGGCGACTATGACAAGATTGCTGCCGAACTGCCGCCGGGCAATGCCGAGGCAGGCGCGCGGTTATTCGTCTCGCAGGGCTGCGGCGGTTGCCACAGCCAAGAGAAGGACAAGCGCGTGGTGGGGCCATCGTTCTACGGCTTGTGGACGAGGGCAGCGACGCGCCAACCCCCAGCAGGTGCGAAGGGTTACATCTATCACAGCATCGTGGCTCCTAACGATTATTTGGTCGAGGGGTATCAGGCCAACATCATGCAGCAGACGTATGCCACACAGTTGGACCCGCAGCAGATATCGGACATTTTGACCTGGATTGAGACGGCGCACGCGGAGCAATGATTAAGGATTGGGGATTAGTAATTGAGCGGGGCATGGTTGACGTGTCCCGCTTTTTGTTTGGGGGCTATGCGTGAACAAGCAAGAGTTGATTGCGTATTTGAGCGATGAGCGCGCTAAGCTGGAAACCGTGTTGGCGCGAGTGAAGCCGGAGCAGATTACGCAACCCAGCGTGTGCGGAGAGTGGTCTGTTAAAGATATTGTTGCGCATTTGGCGGTGTGGACTTCGCGCGAGGTGACGGTGATGTTCCAGGCCGAGCGCGGGCAAAAGATAAGCTATGGCGTACCGGATGATGGCGCAAACGATTGGGCGAATGTGAATGCGAAAGATTACGAGCAGCAGAAAGACCGCCCGTTTGAGCGCATTTTTGAGGACTTTCGCGGGACGCACAAACAATTGTTGAAGCGCCTGGCCGCCTGGCAAGATGAAACAGCGTTGTTTCAGGCCAATAAATTTGCGGGTTCCAAGAGTTCGCTGGCCCAAAAGATGGTGGGCGGCGTAGGCGAACATGATGCGGAGCACCGAGAGCAGATTGAGGCGTGGTTGGCGAAAAGAGATTAGAGATTAGTAATTGGAGATTAAATCTCTAATCTCCAATTACTAATCTCCGTCTTCAATAGCCTCATGCTTGCTTTCGATCTCTCCTCCACCTTTGGCCGCGTGCAGATGACAGGCGTAACGCGGCTGGCATTTTTGCATCGTATGTCGACCAACGATATTGAATCGTTGCTGCCAGGGCAGGGCCGCCGCACGGTGCTGACCACGCCGATTGGCCGCATGGTGGATTGCACCCCAGTGTTAGCAATGGACGATGCGTTGATTTTGCTAACTGGCGCAGGGAACGCGGGCAAAGTGACCGCGTGGCTGCGCAAATATATTTTATATAACGACGATGTGCGGGTGAATGATGTGACTGCGATGACCCAAATGTTGGGCGTGGTTGGGGATGGGGCTATTGATTGGGCACGCATGCAAAACGCCGATGCCTTTAGTAAGATCGAAAACGCGTCGGTGTTCTCATCAGCCCAAACCAGCGATAACAGCCTGCTGGTAAAAGCACCGCCGCTGCAAGGCGCGGGGTACTACTTAATTGGCACAAAGCTGCCATCAATCTCTAATCTCCAATCTCCAATCTCTGATTACGATTCGCTGCGTATCGCCCAAGGCTACCCAGCCGCACCCAACGAGATTAACGAGGATTACATTCCGCTGGAGGCAGGGCTGTGGGATGCGGTGAGCTTTAGCAAGGGTTGCTACATTGGCCAGGAAATTATTGCGCGCATGGAGAGCCGTAACCAGATTGCGAAGAAGCTAGTGCAGCTTGAGGTTGCAGGTTCCAAGTTGGAGGTTGGGGCGCAGTTGTTTGTTGATGGGGTTGCGGTGGGCAGTGTGACAAGCGCGAGCGACACACACGCGTTGGCGTATGTACGCAGTACATTTGCCACGTTAAATCAAGTGTTAGTTACACAACAACATACAACCCGCATCATCAAGGTCTTATGAAAATTGACTATCTCGGACGGCGTTTACCATGCGGAATTGTGCGATACGGTCGTTACCCCTATTTTGCAAAGTCGGGGCATTGGGCGAACGATGGAGCTTGGTGGTATGTAGAGGAGGCGGTTCCTGAGCAACACAACGCGAATGAGACTTAATCCACCTGTAGCACAAAAATCAAGCGTCTGATTCTTGCAGCAATCCCATCACTTCTATCCTCAGCACGGGCACATGCTGCTGCAAAATGCCATAAATAGTTGTGTCATCAACTGTGTCGTAGCCATGAATAATGCGATTACGAAACGCGATGATGTTTCTCGAATCAGTGATGCGAGCCACAATATTGGGTGAAAGCCGTTGCAGCCGAACCAGCGCCTCGCCAATAATTTCGAACTTGCGCTCGGTTCCTGCACGAAGCAAGTTGTCGTTCAGATAGTCTTCGTAAGACTTTCCTGCGTTAAATGCTTCGACTTCATTGCAAGCAATTAGCACATCAAACAGGAGTTTC
This sequence comes from Roseobacter sp., assembly GCA_043748055.1. GTDB lineage: Bacteria > Chloroflexota > Anaerolineae > J036 > Brachytrichaceae > JANMVQ01. The sequence continues at coordinate 1,867 of JAYTNY010000036.1, read as the reverse complement.
TTGTCGGCTTCGGTCATAGATGGTCTGTCGGGTTGCATTTACAGCGCGCAAAAAATACGGGTTACGAATTGATTTCTCAGTGACCAAGTCTACGGGGCGGTTGAATAGATCCTCAAGCTTGAGCAACATACCCAGATGCGCGTTGGCATATTCGATTGGAGGCATAGTGGCGAACGTGACTAGAAAATCCAAATCACTCGACTCGGCCTTGAACTGACCAGCAGTGGTGGCTGACCCAAATAAATCGAGCCGCTCAACCTGAAATTGGCGACATAGATTTATTAGGCTGGGGCGTTGCTGTTCAACAAGAGCGATCATATCTTTGTGTGCTACATTAAACCAGATAAGCAGTAAGCAAAAAGATCGAAGGGCATACGAAATTATGTTTGAAGGACTTACCGATAAATTACAAGCCGTATTTGACAAGCTGAACAAACGCGGCGTGCTGAATGAGCAAGATGTGGACACGGCCCTGCGCGAAGTGCGCGTGGCGTTGTTGGGGGCCGATGTCAACTTTAAGGTGGTGAAGGAATTTTTGGTGCGCGTGCGCGAGCGGGCTGTAGGTGCGGAGGTTCATCAGAGCCTGACCCCGGGGCAAGCCGTCATCAAAATTGTGCACGAGGAGCTGCTGAAGACGCTGGGCGAAGGCGCGACGCTGAATTTTGGTGGGCCGTCGCCACACGTCATCATGCTTGTTGGTTTGCAGGGTGCGGGCAAAACCAGCATGGCCGCCAAACTGGCGCTAAAGCTGCGTAGCAGTGGGCGCAAGCCGCTGATGGTGGCGGCGGATGTGTATCGGCCAGCAGCCATCACCCAGTTGGAACAGTTGGGCAAGCAGATCGGCATCACCGTTTTCTCGGAGGGCGACAAAGTGCCGCCGCCGTTAATTTGCGAACATGCGCTGAAGAAAGCGGTGGAAGGCGCGTTTGATGTGGTGATTCTGGACACCGCTGGTCGCTTGCAAATTGATGACCGCATGATGGGCGAGGTGGAAGAAGTAAAAGCACGCACCAAACCCAGCGAGGTGTTGTTGGTGGCCGATGCGATGACCGGCCAGGAAGCGGTGAACATTGCCGAGGCCTTTAACAAGCGATTGGGCTTGACTGGCCTGATTCTGACCAAGGCCGATGGCGACACGCGCGGCGGCGCGGCTATTTCTATGCGCGCCGTAACCGGTGTGCCGATTAAGTTTCTGGGCATGGGCGAGAAGCCGGATGCGCTGGAGCAGTTTCACCCTGATCGGTTGGCCTCGCGCATTTTGGGCATGGGCGATGTGATGTCGTTGATTGAGAAGGCACAAGCCAACTTTGACATGGCCGAGTCCGAGAAGAATGCCGAGAAGTTGATGGGCGGCAAGTTCGATTTGGATGATTTCTTAAAGCAGATGCAGCAAGTGAAGAAACTGGGGCCATTGCACGAATTGATGGGCATGATTCCGGGGATGCGCGATGCGCTGAAAGAAATTTCGCCGGAATCTACAGACAAGCAGTTTAAGAAAGTCGAGGCGATTATCAGCTCGATGACGCAATTTGAGCGCCGCGACCCCGGCGTGCTGAACGCCAGCCGCAAGCGCCGCGTAGCCAAAGGCAGCGGCACCCTGGTGCAAGACGTGAATCAATTGCTAAACCAGTTTCGTGACGCGCAGAAGATGATGAAGCAGTTGAGCAACTCGCCGCGCGGCAAGTTGATGAATATGCTGGGTCGCAGATAGGGAGATTAGAGATTGGAGATTACAAAAATCTCCAATCTCTAATCTCCCTATCTCTTCTGCGGTAGAATGCCGAGCTTTTAATTCAAGGGAGTAAGACAGAAACTATGGTTCGAATTCGTTTGCGTCGCATGGGGTCGAAGAAACAGGCCCAATATC
>JAYTNY010000035.1:0-11803 GCA_043748055.1 Roseobacter sp. | reverse complement strand
CCAACACCTTGCCGAATTCAAATTGCACACCTGCTTTGATAGCGGCTTCGCGTAGCACTCGGCTCAGCTCACCGCGCATGACGGTGATGGCACCCACAGGTGCATCGGCCAACACACGACCCGCGTCGTTGAGAAACTCAAGGCGGTCGTTGCGAAAGCCCAATCCAGGGATGAGATGTTCGAAGCCGAGCGCGCGCATGGCATTCAGCCCATTGGGTGCCAAATTGAGAAATGCGCCTGCCGCATCTCTGGGTGTCGCGGTGGATTCATACACAACCGCATCAATCCCGACGCGTTTGAGCGCGATGCCCAGTGCTGGGCCCGCAATGCCTCCACCGATGATGAGGGCGCGTCGCGGTTCATTCGTTGTTGTTGTCATGGCAATCGTTTATCGTCTACGCAGTGCAAACGACCACAACCAATCCGTAAAGTTCCACAACAGCACCGCCGCAAAGCTACGCGCCATCATGCGCAGCCGTGTGTTTTGAAAAGCTTCAATCCGCCATCCTTCAGGCGTGCGCCTTGTAACCAGCGTCTGGATCGAGTCTCGTGTGGGCAAGGGTTTTGTTTCGTTGCGCATCAATGTGCCGCCGATGGCGTGCATCACAGCCACATCGTCACTCAAGAAGCGCACCTGCTTAACCTCGCCCACCAGGCGCGTGCCTTTCAACCATTTGTTGAATAGCGCTTGCTGAAACGTGGCGATCTCGTGGCGAGTGACGAAGTGCGTGCCATCGAACGCGACCAGATCGCATTGCTCGGCAAAAGGCGCGGCAAATGCCTCGCCGCTGTTGCTGTTCCAGCCCTCCATCAGTTGCGTGTACAGCGCACGTATCGCCATTTCATCGCCCGATCGAGTTGACGGCTTGGATGGCTCGACGGGCTGTAGGACACCATCCCAAGTCACATGGATTGATTCGCTCATCGTTCTCATTTCGATATCTCCTCAAATGCGTCGCCTTGATTGATAAGCATCACACTGTTGCAAAAAGAAGATAAGCGAGGCATACTGAGTTTGTCAAACATCAAAACAGAAACGACTGTTGTTTACGCAACAGCAAGGGCAAAAATGTCGCAAAAAAAGAAGCAAAACGAAGACTTACGCGTGCGGCGCACGCGCAAGATGTTGATGCAAGCCTTGATTGACCTCACTATCGAGAAAGGATTTTCCGCCATCACCGTTCAGGATATTGCGGAGCGCGCAATGATTAACCGCGCCACGTTCTATCGCCATTACCTCGATAAATATGACTTGCTCGACAAATATATGAACGAGGTTTATGAGATGACGGCTTCGCAGGAAACCTCAAAACCCGTAACCACGGCTGGGGATAAAAGTGTGGGCGCTGCGCCACGCGGGATGGTCAGCATGTTCGAGCATGTGCAGCAACACGCCGATTTTTATCGCGTCATGATCGGCGCAAAGGGCGACCCTGCGTTTGTAGAGCGTGGGCGGCAGTTCAGTGAGATGCGCCTGCGCAGTTTGATCCCCAGCAAGCGCACCAAGCTAAAACCCAACAGCCCACCCCTCGAACTTTGCCTCAGCTATTTGTCATACGCGGGGATGGGGGCTATTGCATGGTGGCTGAACGAAGGTCGGGCATATACGCCGCAGCAAGTCGCCTCGTGGTGCGATCAGCTGTACCACGAGGCGATTGCGTATGTGTTTGGGAAGGCCAGCTAATCGCATGCTGGATGAGACTCACTTCTTCTTCGCCTTGGCCTGCGCCCAGACCGCGTCCTCTTTAACCCGCGCCTGCACAATCTTGCGGATCAAGGCATAGGGCATTGGCTCGTCCAGTGGGAATCTCAAATTACCCTTTGGGCCAGCATAGATCGCAGCCTCTTGCCTCAGCTTCTCGTCTCTTACCGGCGGGAAGAGGCCAATGTGCTTTTTGAATGCAGCAAAGTAAACCAAGTTGCCGTGCTGCTTGAAGGCAGGCATGAGGTAGCTGATGACTTCTTGTGCATCCGGTGCCGCTTTGCGAATCGTCACCCGCACCTTTTGCAAAACGGTCTGCACGTCGCTCGGAAAGCCTGCGATGTATTCATCGATATTTTTGGGTGCATTTGGATTAGCGTTCATAAAAACATTATGATCGATTTCGTATTTAAGTATTGACTTTATAAACCAATTGACTTATAAATATTTTGTGGATGAATTCGCTGCACTGGCCGACCCAACCCGACGCCAAATCTTGGAGAAGATCGCCAACCGGGGCCAACTCTCGGCCACCGAGATATCCGACCAATTTGCGATCAGCCCGCAGGCCATCTCGCAACACCTCAAGGTGCTGCTAGAGGCTGAGTTGGTGCTGGTGGAGCGGCGAGCGCAGCAACGCATCTATCGCATCAATCCAACGACCATGCAAACGCTCAGCATCTGGGCCTCACAAATTGTGCAATTGTGGGAGCGTCGCTTTAACGCTTTGGATGAGTTGCTGGAAGAAGACAAGAAAAAAGAAGTACAGAAAGAAAAACAGAAAGGAGCAAAACCATGAGCAAGAACAATACTGTGATCAATCGTGATGATTTATCGGTCACCATGTCGCGCGAATTCAGCGCTGAGCGCAAGCGCGTGTGGAAGGTTTACACCGACCCAGAGCTGATCCCGCGCTGGTGGGGGCCGCGCTACCTAACCTGGTTACTAACTGACGTTACGCAGCCCGCTAACTCTGAAATAGAGCATTCTGAGCGCAACGGCGCTTGGTTTCTAAGATGAACACACAAAGCAAACTGCGCCGCGAAGTCGAAGAACGCGCTCTATGTCGAGCCAAGTACGTGAAGCTCGTCCATGAACGCGTTCTGAGCGAAGCCGAAGAGTTCGACTTCGGACGGCATCTTCGCTCAGAGTTTGTCATAGTCACCAGGCCGTCCTGCGCTCAGGATGCTTTTTGTTTAGGTAGTTTGCTACGTAACGTCAGCTACTAAGTTCGGGAGGATACAAAAACTGGACAATACCCCAAGGCAGATTTGGTCATGTGGTACGGTGTCCCGACCTATAAAACAAAGACTGGGCGAGTGTGTCTGGCGTTTTGGAAGTGTCTCATTTTGGGTCACATCAATCAGGACGCACATTGCCCTAATTTGCCAGTAGTCTTGCAAGTGATGACTACAAAAATCACCTCTGATCTCGCGGAGAAGTTTGCCCAAGTCTCAGCAGAGTACAAGCATTACCCCAAATGGATACAACCGGCACCTGCGCTTATCACACCACAGGTCTACTTCAAGTGGTATCTCATTCACCCAGAGTCGTTGCCAATCACCAACGACCAAATCGCCGAGGCCCAGGCCTGCCTGCGCCAAGACCTAAGTATGGGTCAATTGGCGTTAAAACATGAGGTCGGCTTTGTCGTTCAACATCGCTGCGCCGAAGTCATCATCTTGTATGTCTGCACCTGGCGCGGCAACAACGAGGTATGGGAGACGCTGTATCACAAGGCCTTGAACCCCGAAGCGCAAAACAAAATGTTTGAGCGCGAGAACACCAGCGGCACGTTTTGCGTGTGGGTGTTACCCGCCGTGTTGCACGAGCAGCAGGCATGGGTGCGCTATCTTCAGTCTCAGCGGGATGGGGTGGCCCAAGAGGCTTACCTGAATGATCAGATGACGGGCTGGGTCTAGAGCAAACTTTGCTGCACCCCACACCCAGCAGCAGCTCAAGATCGCGGCCCGGCTCGTCTATCTTGCGCGCCAATACCACGTTGTGGCGGCTGCGGTCTATGGCGCAATACTTAGCTGTCGCTCGTTGCATGCAGCGCCCCTACGAGCGCCGTGTGCCAATGGACTTTTGCAAGAGGTCTGCTTTCTGAATGCCCAAATAGTAGGCGCACTGCTTGTCATTAAGATGTTCAATCGCATATCTCAGTGCGACGCGTGGCATGGTGGCGGCGTGCTGGTCTAAAAACTTCAGTAGGCGGGGCTGGTCGGCCCCACCCGCCGCGCGCAACCAACTGCCCACGGCTTTGTGGATGAGGTCGTGGTCGTCGTTTAGCAACAACTCGGCGATATTAAACGTGTCGGCCACCTGGCCCTGGCGAATAAAGAAGTAGGTGCTGACGATGGCGGTGCGGCGCTCCCATACATTTTTAGAGCGGGCCAGCTTATACAAAACATCGCGCGGCTTATCGAACAAGTAGCCACCCACCACATAGGGCGCACTGCGGTCTACCAAGTCCCAGTTGTTAATTCGGTCGTGCCGCCGGATATACAGATCGAACAGTTCTTTGCGGCGGCCCTCCAGCGTTTTCTTGCGGCGGGCCTGAAAATCCATGATGCTGACCGCCCCCACCCGCACTTCGTGAATCTTGTTCTCTAGCAGCTTCTCAATCTCGCTCAGCGGCATGTCTATAAACGTCTTGGCCAAGGCAAACACCTGGCCCATAGGCACACCGATGAACACATCGCCCTCGCCATGGATGAAGTAGCGTTGTGCCCCTTTTGCATCGTCGGGGTCGGGCGAGCGATGTGTGTTGAGCTGGTCAACAAAGTGCTTCGCGGTCAAGCGCAGCATCGGCGGGGTGTCGTGCATCTTAGGTTTTGCCATCACATTTGCTCAATCCATTGTTTCACAATGCTCACGAAATCGAGCTTCTTTAGCTCGATATCCTTCATGTCGGAAAACGTAACCACACCCCTGTCTTTCGTAGACCATTTCATCAGACCCGAAGGATCGTCAAGTTTTATGGCCTTCGGGTTGTCCTTCACTTTTGCACCTGTGTGAAAGACAACTTGAATCGTCTGCATCGAGCGCAATATGAACGTCGCGAAATCGTCCTTGAAATAAAAGTTGGGGGCGTTCCATTTCACACGCTCGGCGATTCTCTTGTCGGCACCCACAATGATTGCGCGAACAGCCTCGATTTCTGCTTTGCGCGGGTGCACCAGCCCAGCCATAAATTCATTAACCTTGTGTGTAGCATTCACACTCACATCTGCTGCCGATACTGCCGTTGCTTTTGTTTTCTTAACCGCCATTTAGACCTCGCCAAACGCGTCGAACCCAATCCTTACGTCTTACGTGTTGCGTGTTTCGTCTTGCGTTGATGACTCACAAAACCAACGCAAGATGAAACACGCAACACACCTGTCTTAGCTATCTTTATTGTGCGCGTCCTGCAATTTCTGAATGTCAATCTTCGTCATCTGCAACATCGCCTGCATCACGTTGTTGGCTTTGATGGGGCTGGGGTCGGACATGAGCTGCATGAGCGCGGTGGGAATAATTTGCCACGACAGACCAAATTTATCCTTCAGCCAGCCGCACTGGCTTTTCTCGCCGCCCTCCGAAAGCTTCTCCCACAGCTCATCCACTTCTGCCTGCGTCTCTACACTTACAAAAACTGAAAACGCTTCGGTGAACTTAAATTGTGGGCCGGCGTTCATCACCATGAACTCTTGTCCATTAATCTGGAAATTTGCGGTTAAGAGCTGCCCACCATCACCCATCCGGTTCATCCCCAGAATCGCCGAATTTTTGAAGACGGACGTGTAGAGGTTGATCGCTTCCTCGGCGTTGTTGTCGAACCACAAGAATGGCGTTACTTTTTGCATGTTGTCTTTTCCCTTTTGAATTTGATTTGAATTAGCGTTGCAACGCACATAGGATAACCACTAGCAGGAACATTGTCTTGTATAAAACGGCAAGCGATAGCAACCCATTAATCTTCGCCCAAACGCAAAATTTGAGCAGGCGTGAGGCCTACAAATTGCTTGAGCGAGCGGGTGAGGTGGGGCTGATCGTAGTAACCCAGCTCAGCAACCGCATCAAGGATTGGTGTCCCCTGCCGCAACAGCACCTCGGCTTGTTGCGCCCGTTCAACCTGGCGGATGTGACTTTGGGTGAGGCCCGTTGCGCGCGCAAACCGGTAACGCAACGTGCGCGAGGCGACATCTTCTGCGCTGCCCTGCAACGCGGCATCTACCAGCGGGTCGCACACCAAAATTTCCTCACGCACCAGCCGGGCCACAAACGTGTCGGCATTCTCGAAGGTGGGGAACTCCCAAGCCGAGCCGTTGAGCCAAAACGATTGGCTGGAGGCATCCGGTAAAACTGTCTCGGTGTCTCGAAAGTCGGTGGTGGGCAGATGGGGCATGAAGGTGCCCAGCTTGAGCTTGATCCACAGCAACTCAATGCCTTCGATGTATGGCAATGCACTGGATGAGGTCAACGGGCCAACCATCCGCAACTGCCTCAGGCCGTTGTGCTTTACCAACACCATGTGCCAATGGTTCTCGGCAGGCCGAATGGCCGAACCGTCGCTGGCGGTTCGGCCCTGCATCACCGTTTCCACAACCGGCGAGTCAGAAGGTCTGTATTCAACGATAAAGCTCATGACGCGAGTTAGTCAGTGACCCTCAGCGGCTTTGCCGCCCCGGTGCGAAACTTGAGGTTGACGACACCGATGCCACCCAGAATCAAGGCCGCACCCGCGATCAACCGCGCATCCACCGGCTCGGCCAGAAACAGCGCACCCAACACCAGGCCAACGACGGGAATCACGTAGGTAATCATTGATGCACGAGAGGCGCCCAGCGCCGCCACCAACGAGTAGAAGATGAGATAGGCAACAAACGTATTGAGCAGACCTAACGCCAGCACCGCACCCAGCACCCTCGGCTGTAGCTGAGTTAGATCAACGGGTGGCCCGCCGCCCAACTCCGGCCAGCCATACGCAACCAAGCCGGTGACAATGGCGGCGACGGTCATCGAGCCTGCCGACACCGCAAGCGGCTCCAGCCGGTGCTGCATGGCTTTGCGGCTATACGAGCCACCAAACGCGTAGCACATCGATGCGCCGACAATGGCGAGTTGCCCCAGCAAATATAGGCCCGCGTTGTTTGTGCTGGTGCTGATGGCGGGCGCGTCCGAACTTCGGCTAGCCAGCAGCACCACACCTGCGAACCCCAGCGCCAAGCCAGCCAGCTTGCGTCCGGTAATGCGCTCATCAGCAAATGCAAAGTGCGCAACAACCAGCGAGAAAAGCGCCGCCGTGCCCTGCAACACGCTCGACAAGCTGCTCTCGATGTGCTTGCCGCCCCAACTGATTAACGCAAATGGAAACACGGTGTTGACAATGCCGAGAAAGAGCAAATCTCGAATGCTCCGCCCATCCACTGGCAGCCGCTTGCCCCGCACCCACAACACCATGTTGAGGCCAACCGCTGCCATGGCGGTGCGAATAAAGACGAGCTGAAACGGGGGTAGTTGCACAACCGCAATTCGGATGAACATGTAGGACGACCCCCAGATGAGGGCCAGCACCCAGAAGGCCGTCCAGGCTTGTTTGGTTGTCATGCGTTTTTAGCGTGCCCCACGGCCTGAAGAACGTGCGTCGGGCTAATCAATCTCCACTCCGGGCAGGCCAAGCGCCCCCAGCAGGAGAGACAATTCCCCGGCGTGGGGCAAGTCATGGTCTATAAGCCCCCAAATCGTCTGTAGAGCCAATACTTCCTCATTAGAGAGGGCGTCGGTGGGAGACCCATGAGTCAGACAGCTGGCGATGCGCCGCCAAGTCAGATCCAGCCCATGCAGCACCTCTGCGGCAGTGCGCGGAGGATCGTCCGGGTCGTCCCAACGGAGTATCGACTGTAGCTCTGTCGCGCCCTCGCCCAGCACATGGTTCAGCCCCAATGCTCGCCCATAGATGATATGTTCGGCAACCTCTCCCAGCGAGCGCAGGTTGGGCCAAGGTCGTCGTTGCATTTGCTCCTCGGTAAGCGGCGCGATGGCGCGCTTGAGGGCCTCTTGATAGGCGCGCCAGCTTTCGAAGACACGCGCCTCAGATACAGTCGCTCTTTTCATTAATTCGTCTACTTTTTGGGTGTCACCCATCGTTATTCCCCTGGTCGATTTTTAGATTAGGTGAAAGTGTATTTTCTCGCTTTGTAGATACGTCGAACAGGACATCTCCGAAATCGACCTTTATTTACAGCCGACCTTCCTTCATCTCAAACCGATCCGCGTGCGCGAAGAGGTAACCCCAGCCGTCCATCTCGGGCAAAGCGATGCCGAGGCTGGCGAGAATGGTAGTGATGTTGGTGCGATGTTCGATGCCGTGGTTGATCGCCTGCATGAAGAGATGCCGGGCCTGGTAGTCCATCGTCAGGCCGTTCTCCTCCTCATGAACCATTTGGGTTGGCGGAATTCGCTGAACGACATCGAGGAGTGCATCAGCTACCTGGGTGGCAAAGGCAGAGATGTCGGCCAGTGCGGGTTGGCCTTCCCATTTGAACGGCGGTTGAGGGCGATTGCTCGTGATGCGGCCCACGTAGTCTGCCTCTGCCCGGATGATGTGCCCCAAAGTGTCGAGGATGGTGCCGTAGGTGCCAGGTGCAGCAGTGGCAAGTTGGTCAGCAGTGAGCTTCTGGCAGATAGCGAGTATCTGCGCGTTGGCCCAGTTGTTGTAGCGAATCAGTTCGACAAGGGTGGTTTCGGGTTGGTTCATCATTAAGCGGATAACCCCTTTCGTGCCTCAAAGTAATCCCAGCCACTCAGACCCGGCGGCTCAATGCCCAGTTGGGTCAATATCGCCATAATCTGCGCCCGATGTTCCGTCGCATGGTTAATCACCTGGGTCACGACCACGGTCAGCGGCACAGCGGTCATCACGCCGTCCCAATCAACCTGCACGCTGTCGCCCGGTTGCACTTTGGGGGCATACTCAACTAACCCTTGCCCGGTGGTGCGTGCCGATTCAAGCATCTCCGTCAGTGTCAGTGGCGGTGCATCTTCGGGAAAGTCGTAGCGCTTTCCGGTGCTGATGCGCGAAAAGTAGGATCGCTCGGATTTAACAATGTGCGCCAGCGTCTCGCGGATGGTGCCAAACGTGCCGATGATCGTGGCATCCAGTTGGACATCACTCAGCTTGGCGCACACTTCTAATAATTGCACATTGGCCCACACATTGTGGGCGAAGAGGGTAGTCAGGGTATCGTTGCGTTTCATTCTTGTTCCTTGTCTCCTATATCAAGAAAGATCGTCCATTCTTTGATATCACGTTCGACCAATATTTGGTGATGCGCCCACGGATCATCTTGCATGATCTTTCGAACCATTTCTACGCTTTCGGCAGCAAAGATCACCATCGAGCCACTGGCATCCGCAAAAGGTCCTCCCAGCATAATCTTGCCTGCATCAAAAAGCGCATCTATGAAGTGTGCATGGTCATCCCAATACGCCTGCTCTTGGTTTAGTTTGTTTGGGTTCCATTGCGCACCTGGGCGCGAGAAAAAGACGATAGCTTTCTTCACTTATTGCTCCATAAAACTGTGTTTTGATTTGTTACGAACACACTGCTACCAAAACAGGTCAACACGCGTCCTATTTGACTGTCACATTACTTGAATTCTTCAAGTATTCACCCGTCAACGAATGCTTCGCGCTCAAAAGCTGCTTCGGCGTGCCTTCAAACAGCACCCGGCCACCTTTGCTGCCGCCTTCCGGCCCCATGTCAATAATCCAGTCGGCATTACGAATCACATCCCGGTTGTGCTCAATCACAATTACAGTGTTGCCGCTGTCCACCAACCGGTTCATCACCTCCAACAAATGGCTGATGTCCGACATGTGCAAGCCCGTCGTCGGCTCGTCCATCACATAGATGCTGCCCTTCTTGTGCAGCTCGCTGGCAAGTTTAATGCGCTGGCACTCTCCGCCCGACAGCGTACTCAGCGGCTGGCCCAAGCCGAGATATGCCAGCCCCACATCGCTCAGCGCCTGCAACTTCGCGGTGACTGGGGCCTTTGGGAAGTGCGCCAGCGCCTGGCCCACCGTCATGCCAAGCACCTCGGAGATGTTCTTGCCCGCCAATGTGTATTTCAGCACGCTATCCTTAAAACGCGCGCCACCGCAGACATCGCACGGCGTTTTCACCTCGCCCAGCACGCCCATATCCACATACACCGCGCCCAACCCCTGACAGTTTTCGCACGCACCCTTTGAATTAAAACTGAACAGCGCGGCGTTGACTTTGTTGGCACTGGCAAAAGCCTTGCGCAGATCATCCATGATGCCGGTGTAGGTGGCCGGGTTGGAGCGCGATGAAACGCCAACCGCCGACTGATCCACCAGGATGGCACCGGGATGCTGGGCCATAAATGCCTGATGCACCAGCGAGCTTTTGCCCGACCCCGCCACGCCGGTGACTACGGTCAGCACGCCTTTTGGAATATTGACGCTGACATCCCGCAGGTTGTTGGCACACGCATCTGTGATGGGTAGTTGCCCGGTGGGCGCGCGAAACTTTTCTTTAAGCGGCGCGGTTTTGCGCAACCACTGCCCAGTGAGTGTGTCTGCTTTGAGCAACCCGGCATAGTTGCCTTCATAGACGATGGTGCCGCCCTGGCTGCCTGCGCGCGGGCCGACATCCACCACATGATCCGCCACTTTGATCACATCTGGATCATGCTCGACCACCAGCACGGTGTTGCCCTTGTCGCGCAGGCGTTGCAGCAGTTCGTTGAGGCGATGCACATCGCGCGGGTGCAACCCAACGCTAGGCTCGTCAAACACATACATCACATCCACCAGGCTGCCACCCAAATACTTGACGATCTTGACGCGCTGCGACTCGCCGCCAGAGAGCGTCGCGGTCGGGCGGTCCAGGGTCAGATACTCCAGCCCGATATCTACTAGATGCTGCAAGCGCTCGACCAGCATTTTGACCACCGGCGCGGCACGCGGGTCTTGGATGGCACGCACCACCGGAATCAGCTCATCAATCTGCATGGCCGAGAGTTCGGCGATGTTGCGCCCGTCTATTTTGCAAGCCAGCGCGGCTTGGCTGAGGCGGGCGCCCTGGCACAATGAACAAATGCCATCGGTCATAAACGGCGCTTGCATTTTTTGGGTGCGGGCAGACAGGGTCTTGATGTCGCGGGTGATGTACTTGCGGGTGAATGTGGTGACCACGCCGTCAAACGTCAAGTTCACGGGTTTGCTGCCGTCAACATCAACTTTCACTTTGTGGCCGCTGGTGTAGAGCAGCGCTTTCCACTCATCGCGGGTGTAGTTCTTGAGCGGTTTGTCGGCATCAAAAAAACCGGACTTGATGAGGATGTTCAAACCCCACCAGCTCTCGGCTGCGTAATCCGGCAGCAAAATCGCCCCCTGGTTGAGCGAATTGCTTTTATCAAACGCCAGATCGAGATTGAGACCCAGCGCACGGCCAAGCCCGTTGCACTGCGGGCAACTGCCGCCCGGGTCGTTGAACGAGAACAGGTTGGCGCGGCCCACATGCGGCTGGCCGATGCGAGAAAACAACAAGCGCAGCACAGCGGCGATGTCGGTGGCGGTGCCCATAGTGGAGCTTGAGCCGCCGCCCAGCGGACGTTGATCCACCACCATCGCCGTACTCAGGTTTTCGATGGCATCGGCATCCGGCTGCGGATAGCGCGGCAGAAAGTTGCGCACAAACATGCTGAAGGTCTCGTTCAGCAGGCGTTGCGCCTCGCCCGCCAGCGTATCAAAGACGATGGAGGATTTGCCAGAGCCAGACACGCCCGTAAAAATGGTGATGGCACGCTTGGGGATGCGCAGTGAGATGTTCTTGAGGTTGTTTTCGCGCGCACCGCGCAGCTCGATATATTCTTGGGTCACACTTTTATCCTGCTTTCCTTTTTTCTTTTGACTATCCAACAAAGTCTTCAATCATTCGCACCACTTGTGCTTGGATGCTGATTGACCTCATCACATCGCCATCTATTTCCAGACTCAGTAGTTGAAAGATTCGACAAAACGGGCGGGTTCGCCACTTCCGATACGATACGGATGCAAAAACCAATCGAAGGAAGGAGCGAACCC
>JAYTNY010000034.1:0-1680 GCA_043748055.1 Roseobacter sp. | reverse complement strand
GTCAAACTCATCCCGCCCGATAACCTGAGTCTGCCGATTCACGGTCAGCCGCACCCGCCTGCCAACCACGATCTCATCCAAAGCCTAAACCGCGTAAGCACGGCCACTGCCAGCGCAGAGCTGCACCGCATGGGCATTCGCCAAACTTACATCGAAGGGCTGCGCAACTTTCGGCCTGGCACAAAAGTCATCGGCAGCGCCGTCACCTTGCAGTTCATGCCGCAACGTGAGGACGTAGGCAGTGGCGCCGAGCAAGAGAACAAAGAAAAGTTCGGCGCACTGTGGCATGTGTTCACCACCGTGCAACCGGGCGATGTGCTGATGGTGCAAGCCTGGGGCCACCTGCACACCGGAGTAGTCGGCGAGATGCTGACGACGTATTTCAAGGGCAAAGGTGGCGCGGGCATTGTGATTGATGGCTGCTTCCGCGATTGGCCCAACATCGAACCCATCGGCACGCCTATCTGGGCGCGCGCCAGCACCCCCAACTATGCCTCGCAAGACAAACTCTTCCCATGGGCCTACAACGTGCCAGTGGCGCTCAGCAATGTGCTGGTGTTGCCCGGCGACATCGTCATTGCCGATGACGACGGCATTGTGTGTGTGCCCAAAAACATGGCCCCGCAGTTGGCCGAGATCGCGCTGGCCCACGAGGACTGGGAGGACTTCAGCCGCATGAAGCTAGCCGAGGGTGGCGAGTTGTTCAAGTATTACCCGCTGAACGAAGAAGGCGAGAGAGAATATCAGGTGTGGAAAGCGGCACAGAAAAAGTAATTTTGATTGAAGCAATTCGCCATGCCATGCAACAACCGCTTCCGGGATTAGCGGCGCAGTTGCGTATGTCGCCGCCGAATCGCCCCAACAAGGTGCCACAAGGCACTACCCCGCGCGAGGCGGGCGTGCTGTTGTTGCTCTACCCGACAGAGGGTGCGTTGCACTTCGTCCTCACCCGCCGCACCGAGCGGCTGGGCAGCCACAGCGGGCAAATCTCGTTTCCCGGCGGGCGGCGCGAGCCGAGCGATGCTGACCTGACCGCAACGGCATTGCGCGAAACGCACGAGGAGTTGGGCATTGACCTCAATGGCATCAACCTATTGGGTCACCTCACCCCGCTGTATGTACCACCCAGCCATTTTTTGATCTCGCCCATCGTGGCGTACTCGCACCACGTGCCCGCCTTCAACCCAAACGCCAACGAGGTGGCCGAAGTGATCGAAGCCCCGCTCACGGTTTTGTTTGATGAGGCTGCGAAGGGCGCTGAGCTGCGTGCGCTCATCAGCCAAAACGGTGCACAGCAGCTTACGCCGCACTATCGCATCGCTGGACATAACGTTTGGGGCGCGACGGCGATGGTGTTGAGCGAGTTTGAATCTCTGTTGTGTACATAAATTTACCGCAGAGCATTCTGAGCGCAGTCGAAGAATGCACGCTATGACGAGCTTGGCTAACGAAGTTCCGCCATGTTCGCACAAGGTCTCACGAAAATGAAAATCACAAAAATCACCCCCCTCATGGCCGATGGCGGCCATCGCATCATCGTGTTTATCAAGGTCGAGACTGACCAGCCCGGCCTTATCGGCTGGGGCGAGGCAACGCTGGAGGGCAAGCCGCGTGCCCTCGTCGGTTGCACCGAGGACATGGCCCCCATGATCATCGGCCAAGACCCGCGCCGCATCGAGC
>JAYTNY010000033.1:0-9252 GCA_043748055.1 Roseobacter sp. | reverse complement strand
CTTCTACTTGCCAAATCATCTGATGACTTAAGCCGCCAACATCGGGCAACGTTTGAGTTGGCGAGTCGTTACGCAAGTACTTCGCACGAAATGTCTTGACTGCATCCGGGCCACCACGCAGCGCATCTCGCAACGCTTTGGATTTATTGCGCTTGGTAAACCATTCCGACTGAAACGCATCTAACCCTTTTTCTACCACCGACCACGTGCGCCGCACATCGGGCACGTTGTCGCTTAGTGCAACCGGGCGCACCGTCAGGCTACCTGTGGGCACGCTATATCCGCGTGTTCGAATGTCGTCAATGTCGCCAAACAAGCCGCTGAGGGCATAATGCCAATCGAGCGTATTGACAGGCCAGTTCAGCCTCTTGGCGTTGTTGCACAAGTCTTCGGCCAGCGCATAAGCGCGGGCAAATGGGTAATGGGTTTTTACAATGGCGACACCCGCCGAAGACGTCGCACCTTTCACAACTTTCTGGTTTTCGTCACCCCAATCCAAAAGACCTGTTTCTGGTTTATTGGAGAATTCCTCAAACTGCTGCAGATATTCAATCGCCAGCGAAACACCCAGCCGACCATCACAGACAAAGGTGACATCGTCGCCACCAAACACAATGGGGCGAAAGGGCAGAAAATAATTTTGACGAACGCCGGGATACAAACCCTTGTCTACCTCTTTGAGGGTGATGGCAGCCAATTCATCGCCCTGCCTGTTTATGTGGACGAGCTGCTCGTAGCGATCACTCTGGTCAGGCCGATCTGCATGCACAATGCGCTCGACCAGCGTTTGCAGCGTTGCCTGCAAGGCCTTACCGGCGCAGTCGTTCATGCGCTTGGAGAATTCGCGCATCTCCGTCACATACTTACGGTTTTTAACTGCGGTGCCAAACTGAGCAGCCAGCCGCAGCACCCGTTTGCCAATGCCGTTGCCATCGGCATGCACCACCGAGATCAGGCTGTTCTCGCCAGCATCGCGTCCCAGGTTATCCAGGTCATAAGGGAAAGCGTAGATGTCAGCAGCGCCGCCCAGAGCATCTTCGAGTGCCTGACGCAAAGCCTTATTGGCATTATCAAGCGCCTCATGCTTTGCCAGCACATCTGCTGAAACTGGGTATTGGTCTTGATCGGGGCCTGCATACTTAACCGCGGGCAACCCGGTGGATTGGCACGGCAGCGTTACACCGAGACTTAATGGAGATCCAGCAGGAGGGCGGTTGCGCTTGAGCACGCTGAGCTTGTCAAATGTGCGTTGCTGGACCTGGGTTAATGCGTCGTGATACCAATCGAATTTATCTGAGCACGCCATCAAGATCAATAACCCAGGTGCCTCGCATAACACGCGCTCGGACAACGTCCACATGAAATCGTCTGCGTTGTCCTTGTCTTCAAAAAGAACGACGATGTTGCCACCCCCGCTATAGATCACCTCAGCAGCAGCGCTATCCTTATCCTCGATGTGCGGTTGCTGCGTCAGGTCGTCTTCTTTCGGAATCGTTGAGAGCCTGGCTGCCTCTTTCACCGCCTCTAATGCCCATGAACCTGTGGCTTGCTTCACCAGGTGCGATGCGCCAATATTTTCGCGCAAGCGGTTGCTGCCAAAAATGTAGGACTGGATGCCACTCGTATCGGCTGCGACTAAATACATGTGTTGCTCCTATTTGTGCGGTTCTGCTGCAAATAATGCTGTATTGCCACTGAGATAAATACAGACGTTCATCCCGAAAAATAGCCCCGAACCTCTGATGTGCAAACTGGTTTTCTGCCCAAGCTATGGGTTACCGTGTCGTCACCACAGCCCCGAATCACCCAATAAACCACCAAACTTCTCTCGCAAAAATGGATGTGTCACTCTGTAGTCGTTGGGCAACTTCCAAACCACACGGCAAATCTCAAAGACTTTGGTCTTGTATTGATTAACTGTTTTATGACTCAAGCCCATTTGGACAGCCACAGCCGCCACCGTTTGCCCACCTGCGGCAAAAAGGCGCACGGCCTCTCGCTCGCGCGGGGCCAGTTGGCGCAAGACCTCTTTGCACCGTGTCAGCTCATCGGCATCTATCCATTGGCGTTGTGCCCCAACAATATCCTGAGGCGAGGCGTGTGCCGCACTGTGCAGACCAGGCGAGATCATGCCCATTGGCAACAGCGGCACATCAATCAGCTTTACGCCCGCTTCGGCAGGCACATGCAGAATGGCTCCCTCGCCTGCCTCGTCGCGCAGCACCCTGGGGGTAAACAGGTGGTAACACCGATCGCGCCGACGAAACAACAACGACGCCACCGAGACTGTTTGCAGGCTAATCAAGCGCGGCCCTCCGGTTACACACAGCAACACGGTATACCCCGCATCCTGCAAGGCGCGTATCAAATGATGGGTCGTCATCCAGATGGCATCGGGTGCATCAGGATGATCAATATCGCTGATGGCATGCCCAGCCGTGGCACTGTGCAACGCAATCAACGAATCTGGGGGATTCTCGCGCACGATCACCGAATCAAAATGAATGCGCTGAGCGTGTTGAGCATAGGGCAGATGCGCCCCAAAATCAGTTCGCAGTTGGTTAAGCGCACGCGCCACGCGAATATCGGTAGGTGCCAGGTGCAAGGCAAAAGCCCGTGTGATAGGCAGACCTTGCTTCAGCAAACAATCCAGCGGAAAGGTGAAATTCTGGGCCTTGCCGCCCAGGGTGGCAACAAAGGCACACTGCGGAATATCAGGCAGGCGATATGATGGCATCGTTACAACTGTTTCCCATGAATGTGCATTGGAGAACCATGAACCTTTTACCTGCGGTCTTAATCGGCGGGCCGCCCAACACCGGAAAGTCCATCTTATTTTATAGCCTAACGCGTGCGCTCGAAAAACGCGGTCTGCCGTCGTTCTATGCGTTGCGGGCGGCACCGGATGGCGAGGGCCATTGGACGCAGGAGATTACGCCCGACAAACGCTATGGCTTGCGCTTCAAAGGCCAGTGGAATCAACGTTGGATTGATGTGACCTGCCGCGACCTGGCTGCACGTGCCATGCCGACCCTGGTAGATGTGGGCGGATTGCCGACAGCAGAACAAGAGGTGATCTTCGATCAGTGCAATTACGCGATTGTGCTGACCCGCGCCAGCGACAATGCAGCACGTGAGCATTGGCGGCACTTGATGACGAAACACGGTCTGCCCATTTTGGCGGATATGCAATCTGATTTAGAGGGCGAGAATCGCTATGCCATCAACCCAGATGGCTCGGTGGGTGGAACGCTGGCCGGGTTGCGGCGTGTGGAAGGATGTGTGGCCACTGGGCCTGCCTTTGAGGCATTGGTAGCCCGCGTGCATAGCATTTTTGATCTGCATCAAGATGATATTGACGGCCTCAATTTGGCATCTGCGCCCAAAGATGCACAAGCTGTAGATTACACCGCGCTGACGCGCCGTTTGTATGGCGCAGGCGCACGCTGGCCCGAATCTGATCTGGATCGGTTGGTGGAAGCTGCCCCCATAGATTTCTCGCTGGCTGTGTATGGTGCAAAACCGGCTTGGCTTTGCACAGCCCTGGGTGCCAGGCGCAATGTGGGCTATGTGTTTGATGTGAGACAGGGTTGGGTGAGACCGCCCAATATTTCAATTGGCTTACCCAACGATGAGCGTTGGCAGGATAACCCTCAGCTTGAATTGAAGATTGAGTGGTTGAGTGAGCGGTGCGCTCGTTTGCACATGAAAAAGCGAGCCGATTTTTATTATCTGGACTACGCATCATTCGACGGCATGGTGTTTCCATATTTACCAAACGAGACTGTTCTTTTGTTAAACGGCCCCATGCCCATGTGGTTATTTGCCAGCTTGGGCCAAGCCTATCGCCATCTACAAGGTGTTATTGGTGAGCAAGCGATATTGGGTATCGGCAAAGCTTCCTGAGGACTTCTGGTTCGCCAACACCACACTCACCTTCACCCCGCCACTGCACTCACCACATCGCCAACCCTCGCGCCCGCGCACATAGCTGCGCGGCACTTTCCAACAACACGGGCAGGCCTCGGGTGCCAGTAATGGCGCATCCGAATCGGGACCCGAACGAATCGAATCCAACCCCATCTCCTCGCGCCGTTTGCGCGCCTTAATCTTGCGGATGCGTTCGGTCACGTAGGCCGGGCGATGGCCGTCCTCGCGCCTAGTGGCTCCTTGCGCCACCGAGATGGCCTCATGCGGTTGCAACTCCAACAACGCCCGCGCCTGTCGCTCAGAAAGCACGCCGCGATCTACGATCTCGATCACAGCATCGGGCAAATTGAGCAGGCGAATCAAATTGCTTACCGCGCCTTGCGAGAGGCTGAACAATTTGCCGCAGGCGGTCTGCGTGGCGTTGAACATGCGGATGTAGGTTTGCAGCGCACGTGCCCGCGCAATGGGGCTGATGTCCTCGCGGGCCAGGTTCTCGGAGATGCTGCTCTCAAACATCTGCTGGTCGTCCAGCCGCACCGACAACAGTGGCAATTTGGCGAAGCGCACATCGTTGGGGTGGCGCTTGTACAGCAGTTCAAAGGCAGCAAAGCGCGTATGGCCAAACACCAGTTGATAGTGGCTGGGTTGGCGCGTCATCTCACGCGCTTGCGGCGGCTCCAATAAGCCCAGGCTCAAAATGCTGGCGGCCAGCTTCTCCACATGCTCTGGGCGTGTGGCCGAGCGCGTTTGAAACGGATTGGGGTGAATCCGGTCGAGGGACACATGAACGATTTCGTACATGGGAACGCCATCCTTTGGGTCGCGGCTGTCTTCGCAATACCCTGTAAAAACAGGATAACGTCGCGCCCCTCAGATGGCGTCCCGGTTATTCCCAGGCTTTCCCACCAAACCTGGCTTGATCACGTTGTCCGCCAACAAAAATCAAGATTGTCCCAATAGCGTAGGCGAGCATCGTGAGCGTAAGGATTGAGAAAGGAAAAGGATAGAGCCACGCAAACGCGCCAATAGGCAACATCCCCACCAAACATGCAACCATGCCAGCGCCTTTTCCAACCACGCCAGCAACAAGCCCTAGTAACGAAGCAGCAAATCCCAGATAGAACGTCCACGGGAAGTCCGCTCGTGCAACCGATGGCGAGCCTGGCGCTAATGGCGCTTGAGGTGGTTGTTGTGGTGTCTGTTGGGTCGCCATGTAAAACCATACGACGATGGCGATGCAAGGCGACAAGATGCCCAGGAGTTGCCCAAAACGTCGCTTCGTCATGCCCACTCCAACCAACCACTCAGCAGCCACCAACCTTCGCCCCAATGCCAAGAGGAGAAATTGACGCTTGAGACCCACGGGCCATAGGTGCAAAAGTTGACGTAATGCATCGCGCCTGTACTTTCGTAGGGGCTTCCGCCCGGCGGGCCATCAAAGTTGTAGTACGAACCAGACGCAGAGTAGCAAAGCGAGTATGCGCTGGGTTGCCAGGGATATCCACCCCCTGAGCAAGAATCTGAGTACCAGTGCGTATTCAGCATAGTTGGATTAGCGCCCCAACAATCCAGATACGTCCAGCTGTGATATGCGTTGTAGCCGTCTGTTGTCCAAAATCCCACAACGGTGGTAGCGGCTACGGGAATGTAAATTGGATCTCTGGTCGTCACTCGAAACCCTGCCCGGTTGTAGCTGTAATCCTGCGTTGTCGGATTACGCGCAGCTTGTTGGGTCGAAGTAGATTTATCAAGCTCAGTCATAAATTCTTGAGAGACGGGTGTGCGCTTGAGGGTATAGGTGCAAGTACTGGGATCAATGGACCACTCGACGCGACCTGTTCGTTCATTGCTCACTGGCTGAATGCGGTGTGGCCGATCAGCGAGACGAACCCCCGTAAGGTTGGGCACTTTTCCGCTGGGGATTGTGCTTGCCACCTCTGTGCCATCGCTACCCGCACCGGCCGTAGATACGCCATTGGCTGGAGCAGAGAAGGTCATCGAGCCACTCACATTCAATTTGCCATCCACGATGGTCAATTTGATATCGCTCACCTCGCTATCGGTAGATTGTGCAAGCGATGCACACCTTAGCGGTTCCACCGATGTCGTCGCTTCCGAGACAGGTGGCGGGTCATCAGCATGAACAGGCGTTTTGTTGATTGAGAGGACTAATAAAAGACAAGACGAGGCGAACGACACACTTCTGACAATTCTGCTTTTCATTCTGATTCCTCCAAAAATTTGAATGCGGTGGGCATACGATGGCACCCTACTGCTAAACAACAGCGTAGGTGGGAAAAGCAACATCTGTTTCCCATCTTTTCCCAACTTGCTCAGGTGCAACTCGTAGATGAGAAGAATTCACGCTCAAAACCCATAAGCAAAGTCATTCGGCCAGAGTTCGTTTTTGGCAATTCGGTTCAAAAAGTCTTGCACTGTCTCGGCATAAACATGGCTAATGGCTTGCAGGTGTTCAAGGCTGCCTTGTGCTTGCATAGCTGCCGCCTCGCGTTGGCCGGTGGCGAGCATGGCGCGGGCAAGGCCAAAGCCCGTGATGCCAACAAGTTCAGGTGAACGCGTACGCTCGGCCAATCGGTGGGCCTCGGCAAAAGAGTTGACTGCTTCGGAATAGCGACCGAGAAGCAGATCGGTTTCGCCGCGATAGTGCGTGGCAAATAGAGTGAGGAGAGTACCCAGCGAGCCAAGTCGCCTGGCCCGTCGAAACGCCTCATCAAAGTAACCCTCGCAGGCCGATACATCACCCTGCCGAGCCTTGATGTAACCCAACACGGCCAATGTGGGAATGATCTCCATCTTGTTATCAGCGACTTCCTGCGAACGCAGTGCGCTGAATTCAGCCTCGCGCCATTTGCCTTTGGCGAGCTGGATGCGCGCCTGCGTGCCATACAGCGTGGCCTTGCCATTCATACGGCCCACTGGTGTCTCGTCGGCGATGGCCAGCGCATTGGCCAGGTGAACTTCGGCCTCATCCAACGCCCCGCGCGACTTAGCAACAAGCCCCAGGTTGACATACAAAAAGGTGATGTCCTCTTTGAAATCGCCTTCGCGCACGAGCGACAACGCCTCGTCCATCAGTTTCAATACGTCGTCATACTCGCCCAACAGGGTGCATATCCAGCCCAGCCATTCCAGCGAGAGAACGATCCAGCGATGATTCTCGGTGTTGCGGGCCACAATCAGGGCGGCCCGCGCCTTGTCGGCACCTTCGGTCAAATGGCCTTGCAATACCTGTGCCACGGCTGCCAACGCCAACGCCTGACACTGATATAGCCGAGCCTGACGCACGGTCTTGACGATGAGGTTTGGCGCACGCTGCTGCACCATTTGCGTCGGTGTCTCGGCAAGGGTCTGCTCCAGACGGTCATACTCGCCCATTACTGAAAAGACCACCGCCATCGTGTGGCGTGCTTGTTCGGCGAGGTCATGGGCGCGGGCTTCGGTCGCCGCTTCAAGGGCACGCGTGCAGCAATCTACCGCCTTGCGATGCTCGCCCTTGTCGAGGAGGATGTTGGCACGTAGCTCGTAGATGCGACTGATCCATTCGGCATGGCTGTGCTGCAACGATTGCGCAACCAGCATTTCTACGGCTTGAACAAATGCTTCAGCCTGGACGATTTGCCGCTGCAAAAAATGGCAGTGTGCCAGCTTGAGCAGAATATCGGCATGCAATGTGGGCGTGCGCCGAACATAGCCACAAACCGGCAGCCCACTGAGTACTTGCTCGCCGATGCTCCACAACCCCCACCCCTCCAAATGCGGATATAGACCCAATGCCAGTTCAACCCATGCACCCTCGTGGGCATGCTGTTGCGCCAGTTGCGCCGCAAATAACAGGTTGGGCAACTCGGCCCGAACTGCGTTGGGTTCATGCGTATTGCGCTGCACCCAACTGGCGAAGTAGCGGGCGATGCGCCGCCTAGACTGTGCTTGCCCATCTTGATCTGACCGGCTGGACACCCACACATAGTCGGCAACGAGTTGATGGATGGCATAGCGCGAGCCATTGCCCAGCGCCACATCCAGCAAGCCCATGTTCACCAATTCATCCAATGACTCGTGGCTGGTCTCGGCAATTTCGAGCGCGCACTCTTCTGAAAACGTCTGGGGCTTGGCGGGTAACAGGCAGAGGCAGTTCAGCGCACGACGCGCACCGGATCTGAGCATCTGCACGCTCTGGTCAACAACGGCCCGCAGAGTGCGTTGGGATGGGTCAGCCCCGTGCAACAGGACGGCGCTATCTGATAGCGTAAGTCTGAAAAGCGCATCCTCAAGCTGGGCAAAGGCTTGTTGCACGCGGCGGGGTTGCTGCGCGAAGGCGGCCTGTTGCAGATACTGCCCCGCAATCACCAGCGCCAAAGGCAGGCCGCCCAAGGTAGCCGCAAGACTTTGTGCTTTGTCCGGACACTGCTCCACCGCAAAAGGCGCATAGGCCTTGAGCATAGCGAAGCTATCAGCCGTTGTCAGCTCACCGACCTTCAAGATGTTGGCCCCAGCCAGCGCCGCCGCGACATCGGGGAAGCGTGAGGTGAACAGCACGCATGTATTGCGCCCGCGCACCTTCAGGGGGATGGCTCGCGCTGCGTCCCACACGTCATCCACGATGATAAGCACGCGGCAATTTGCAAGTGCTGCGTGCAGTAATTTGGTCTTGTCTAGCACCGAGGTGGCTTCGCTCAATTTCTCGTTGGACACATGCAAGGCCAAACACCAGGCATGCGTTAGGGCAGCGAGATTGGGGTTGCAACCCAGTGTTCCCCACAAAATGCCATCGGGGAAAAGCGCACGAATGTCGGGATCGTTGGCCAATTGAACGAGTAGCGTTGTTTTGCCAGAACCAGGCAAGCCCCAAAGGCCAATGGTGTTTGCAGCTTGTTGATCAGCGCCTTGCTGATTGGAAAGGAGTTGCTTGATATGGATCAGCAACGATTCGCGGCCCACAAAGTATTCGTGGTTGGGAATGGGCGGGGCTGCCGCAGCGGCATTCATGTCACTCGGTGGTGCAGTGTCATCTTCATCGGCATCGGTGTTCATCCGGTTCAGAATTGCGCCAAGCAATTGGGTGGCCTCATCCAGCCGCCGGTAGTAGGTGGATTTTGAAACCGCGAGTGCGCTGGCGATGCTCTCGTAACGGCTATGGCGATTGTTGCGCACAAACCAGCTGTTCAAAATTACATACGGGTATGCGCTCTCTTCGAAAATGTCTGGTTCGTCCCGCGTGGGTTTAAGTTGCTCAATCGCCTCAACAATCACATCGTGCAGGGCCAGCCCTAGCCGCAAAGGCAGATTTTCCGTGCGTCGTGC
>JAYTNY010000032.1:0-10680 GCA_043748055.1 Roseobacter sp. | reverse complement strand
CCGGCCCGCGCACGCCCAGCAGCCGTTCATTTGGCGTGCCCAGGGCTTTAAGGATGGCGACCTCACCCGCTAGCACAATAAAGAACACATCGGCCTCGGCATGCTCATAAAACAGTACATCACCCCCAGCAAACGCATGTTGCGGCATGGTCGTCAGCAAATGCGTCAACGCCTCCTGGGGCAACGAGGCGAAGAGCGAGACTTGAGAGATGGGTGAAGAGGTCATGTTTTTCTATTTGTTGAAGACTCTTTGAGAATGGGGTCGATCCACAACACCTCTTCCGGATTCTCCACGCTTTCAATCTCTAGGTTAACCACCACGGCCTCTTGACCGCTGCGTACTAGCACGCACAACAGCGGCTCATCTGTGTTGGCGTTTAGCTCTTGATGCGGCACAAACGGCGGCACAAAAATAAAATCGCCTGGCCCGGCCTCAGCCACAAACTCAAGCTGCTCACCCCAGCGCATGCGTGCTCGACCGCTCACCACATAGATCACGCTTTCCAATTCGCCGTGATGATGCGCGCCAGTCTTGGCGTTAGGGTGAATGCTGACGGTGCCTGCCCACAGTTTTTGCGCGCCTACGCGGGCGTTGTTGATGGCGGCTGCGCGCGACATGCCAGGCGTCTGCGCCGTGTTTGCGTCCAGTTGGTCGCCGCGCACCACGCGCACGCCATCATGTTTCCAGTTGAGTTGGGGTTCGTTTGCCATAGACCAAAGCCTAATGTCCTTCAACCGTCATCTGCCACTGATATAAGCGATGCTCCTCGGACCAGCGCGACTTGAAGAACGCGAGAATATGTAACATCTGTTGCGCGGTCAATTTATCTTTGAAGGCAGGCATGTCGCCGTGGCTCATATCGCCGGTGCCATCGCCGCCGTTCAACGTAATTTGCACTAGCACTTCATCGCGGTGATGCCAAGTGTGGCCGCTGTCATCGTGGGGTGGGGCAGGGTATTTGCCGTTGGCGAGCTTTGCCTTCCAGTTGGGCTGGCCCGCCAAATTGGGCAGGTGGCAACTGGCGCAGTGTTGGGCATAAAGTGTTTGGCCGATGGCGATGTCGGCTGAGTTCAGCTCAGGCAAAGGCGGTAAAGCGACAGCGGGGGCCATGTCGGCCCCCGCTGTGACGGGTGTAGGCGTGGGGGTTGATGCCGGTATTGGGGTTGGCCCGCTGGGCCGTGTGCCCACAGCCAACGCAATCAACACCAACGACAACGCCACAAACCACGCCACAAAAAAAATGAGTTTCTGGCTCATGCCTGCTATTGTCGCTGATGTTGCTGATTTCCAGCTTGCGCTCTCAACTAAATCTTCTACCATCGCAACTATGGACTTAGAAACTTGGCGGGCCTTGCCCCAACACCCCGTAGACCGGCAGCAATTGCACGATTTGCTGATGAACAAGATGAAGCTGAAGCGTGAACCCGTGGCGGTAACGTACTGCGAGGGCGCACCGCCTGCGGGCTACGAGCCTGCGCGCGTGCCGGTGTGCTCCATTTTGCACCGCGCCGAGCAAGGCAAAAAAGTGTTTGTGGATGTAAGCACGCATGATTGCCTCGTCGGGCAATATCACCTGGGCTTTTTGCCGCACGATGAAGCAGGTAGCCTGATTTGCGATGGCGAGTATTTGACGATGGCGCAAGGATTCTTTACGCAGGCTGCGGCCAAGAAGAACAAGCACCTCAGTCATACGCTGCCGGTGGGCTTGTTCAAAGCTATCGCTGCTGCGCCGCTCAAAGACCTGGATGCCGATGTGCCGATGGATTTGCTGTGCTGCATCACCGATGCCCAGCGCGCCATGCAGATTGCTGGTGCGGCCAGTGTGCGCGAGGGCATTTTCCCGCATGGCGAGTTGGGGCCGTCATCGTGTTCCTCGTTGTTTGCGGCGCCCTGGCTGAAGCAAAACAGCGTGTTTGCGCTGGGCGAGGGCGGCGGGCGCGGCTTTAACCAACTGAACACCAGCGAGATGTTTGTGGTGTTGCCCGCGCACCATGTGCCGTACTTAATTGAGATGTTTGAGAACTTCTGGTTTAAGCCGGATGAGATGCGCAGGCTGATTATGCCGAGCCACCGAACCGAAGCTTTGTAAGTGAGCGAGAAAACAGGTCGTTGCGAGCTTTCTAGGCGGATCGAGTTTTTTTGGGGAGGACACTATGACGAAGACGCGTAGCCGTTGGTGTGCACTTGGCACGTTGGTATTGGTTGGCGTCAGTTTATTTGGCTTGTGTGTGTTTGGTTTGGTCTTGATGAGGCCCGCAGCGGCCCAAGTCCCGGAACTGGCTGAAATACCCACGACCGATTTAACCTCGCTTGATCCGCATTGGCTGAAGTTAATTCGAGGTGAATCGTCAAAACAAGGGCTTGCACCATCGCAAGCGCAATCCCCCCAAACGCTGAATGTGTTGCTGAGCGACCGCCTGGTGGCCGGACGCGCGAATAGTGGCAGCACGGTTTACATCAGCCACACGCGCGGCGTTACGGTCATCGCCAGCGCCATTGTGCGGCCTATAGTGGACGGAGGAAGCTTTTTCTATGCAAGCTCGCTTCCTTTCATGGCCTATTGTTCGCGAGAAGGCATCTGCTACGACTCACAATTTTCTCCCGGCGACGTGATGCAAGTATCGCAAGCGGGCAGCATCTTGGCCATGACGCTGCCAACATTGACCGCAGCCAGCTATGCCAGGGACGATGATGTTCGCGGCATGGCCCCACCTAGCCAAACGGTTTCGGTGTCGTGGTATTCGGCTCGCAACTCAAGCTTTCATGCCGAACAGATAGTTACAGCCACTGCCGAGGGTGCTTATGAAGCTGACTTTGCAGGCAGCGTCGATATCTATGCGCGTGATACTGGTTTTGTAATCTTGGAGACTGGCCCAAATACGACTGCTGCCCAGCAATATGTTGCGCCATTTGTGCGCGCCCAGGCCAATGGCACGCTGGTTTCGGGCTACATGTTGCCTAATCAATCTTTCAGCATCTACGTCAAAAGTGTTACCAACACGCTCAACCCAGTAGGCGCGAGTTATTCTGATTCAGATGGCTCGTTCAGCTTCAAGATTGGGCTTTATGAGGGGTTTGCATTGGCACCCGGCAGCGTGTTGATGCTTGACACAAGTTCACAGCCATTCTCGATGACCCTCGAAAACATCAGCGCACGTGCCAGTTACACATTGGCACAAGTGATGGGCGTTGCACCGGCCAATCGTTTGGTGCAAGTGGCAGTTGTGCCTGGGCCGGTGCCGCTAAGCGATTACCCGGTGCCGATTTACACGCCTACACATTCGGTCACGTCATCCGCCACCAGCTTTTTTAGCGCTGCGGTTATGTTGAAGCCCGGAGACTTTGGGGCCGTTAGCGTAACGGACGCTGAGGGTAACCAAACGTTTGCATCGTTTGTCTTGACTTATGCGCGGGCACGCATGGGCAACGCGGTGTTTCACATCAACACGCCAGAGGTTCCATACCTTGCTCCTTTCATCGGCCAACTTGATGTGTTCAGCGAGCCTTTAACCATCACGATTCAAGGCGCAAGCGGATTTATCAAAGACATTCGTTCGGCTTATGTGTGGGGCGATACAGGTTACTTTAGGATGAACACAAATAACACTGAGGGGCTTGGGCTTTCGGCCCCGTTGTTTGGTTCAGGCGATGTGATCAGCGTTCAATCTCGTCTGGGGACACACATTTCCTACAAATTGCCAACCCTCACCGCAGAAGCCAATATCGCTACCGATGGGGTGACGGGCACAGCGCCACCGGGCGCGGAGTTGCGCATACGGCTAGGCAGCACCGATCCGTCTCAAGGCATGTCTATTCCAACGCCTGTACCCAACTTTGCCCAACCCAATGCCGCAGATATACCGGCCCCTTTGCCATTCGGCCCAATCCCGCTTATTACCCAAACCGTGACCGTTGCCGCCGATGGCACGTTTGTTGCAAACTTCGCAGGGCGAATGGATATCAACACCAGCACTTTGGGCGAGGTTGAATGGGTGTCTCCTGAAGGCTATGCTGCTGTTTTGCCTTTCTATGCGCACGGTGTTTGTGTGCCGAGGTTGGGCTATGTCGATCTAATCCGCTCGGCGGTGGGTGTCGAGATGTTTACGGGTTACCCAAATTCAGCCTATTGCCCGCAGTATCGAGTTCGGTTGTTGAATGCTCAGGGCATAGAAAAAGGCTCGACACCTCAATCCTCTACCGGTACCGAATCAACGTTTTTTGGCCAGAAAATTTTGCCGGGCGACACGTTGGAATTATTGAACATCAATCAGGTTTTTGCTCGTGTTCGCGTGCCACGTTTCGCTATGTCGCTGGACCCTACAACGGATGTTGTGTCCGGCACGATCCTCCCTAACACCACGCTTGGCGCGAATGTGGTGAATGCAGCCGATTTTGATGTGAACGAGTCAGCGCGAAGCACTTACTTCACAGCAACCGCAGGCGCAAATGGCTCATTTAGCCAATCGTTGCGCGGTGTGTTGGATGTTGTGCCCGGCACGGCCATACAACTCCGCTTTGGAAGCGAGCCGATATTTTTGTTTCAGGGCGCAGTGCCCTGGATGCGTGCATATTTGTATCAATCTCGTTTCGATGCAGCCATCGCTAATATCGTGTCTCTGAGCGGGTCGTTTTCGATGACGCAAGATACCTTCGCCTCCCTCGCTCGACAAGCCTTTCCGATAACGTCCATCTATGTCACGCGCACCGTTGCCCCTGGTGACCAGATCAGTGTGAATGCCGCACACGGCACCACCACCTTAAATGTGCCTATGCTTTTGGCCAAGCTGGATGTTGTGAAGAACACTGTGACGGGCAAAGCGCCGCCCAATGCACGCTTGCGCATCAAGGTCTATTCCACCAACAATTCAAACGGCTCCTTTCCAAACCCAGGGCGCATCATCTCTCAAGAGGTTATGGTGAATGGAACCGGGATGTTTACGGCCACCTTTGCAGCGACGGAGACATTGGCTTCCACGGCTTCGCTGTTTTACTTTGCGCCTAATGGCAGCGAAGTAGTATTGCGTTTTGGCTTGCCCCATTGGGATGTGATTATTGGCGAACGTTTTGTTTCGGGTCGAGCCGCATCGGCTTGTAACAATGCCACAGTAAGCCTGCGCAGTGCCAATGGCGCGCTCAAGAGCAGTTCACAGTGCATGTCGGACGAAAGCGGTTACTTCTTCGTTTCATTCACCGCTACCGTGATGGGTGGAGACCGTCTGGAGTTAGTGCAACCCGGCGAGACTAGCAGGTTCGTCGTACCGCCTTATTCAGCCTCATACGACAAGCTGCACAATCTTGTAAAGGGATTTCTCATACCGAACACCTTCGTCCAAGTCTCGTTGCCCGATGCCCTCAATCCGTATTCAAACGTTGGCATCATGCGCCAAACGCAGTCCGATTCGGCAGGGCGGTTCGTTCTCGACACTACGGGATTGCCGTTGTATCTTTCTGGCACGGGGCAGGTGCTGGTGGGCGATGTGGAGGGCAACACCATCAAAATAAAATTTGCGATTGCAGGCTATCAGCGCTTTTTGCCACTTGTGTTTCGTTAACGGTCTTGCGCAGGCCAACCGTCAACATTTTGTCAAGCCACCTGTTCGGGAATGAGCTACAACAGCCAGTAACCCCCATTTTGCCCGGTTCGTTTACAGGAGGAAAGAATGTTGAAGATACAAGATCGCCAGTTTGCATTGGGCGCGGTCGTGTGCGCAGGCCTAAGCTTGTTTGGCTTGTGCGCTATTAGTGTGGCCTTGATGAGACCTGCAGCAGCCCAGGCCCCAGAACCCCCAGATGTACCCACGACCGATGTGACCGCCCTCAACCCACGCTGGCTGCAACTCATTCGCAGCTCATCGTCGAAGTCTGGGTTTGCACCCGCGCAAGCCCAATCCCCCCAAACCCTGAACGTATTGATAAGCGACCGCGCCGTGGCCGGGCGCGTGAGCACGGGCCAGACTGTGTATATCAGCCACACGCGCGGTGTCACACTTGTTGCCAACGCCAGTATTCGGCCTTTGGTGGATGGTGGCAGCTTTTTGTATGCCACTCAATTTCCTGCCCTGGTCTTTTGCCCTCTAAATGCCCCATGTCTCAATCCTGAATTTGAGCCGGGCGATGTTGTGCAAGTCTCGCAAGCAGGCAGTGTCTTGACGATGACGATTCCAACATTGACTGCGGCCAGCTATGCCAAAGACGATGTCATTCGCGGTGCGGCTCCAGTCAGCCAAACGGTATCGGTCTCGTGGTACTCCGCCAGCGATACAAGCCTGAGCGCCACGCGCATCGTTACCGCCAATGCCGAACGTGACTACGAAGCCAGTTTTGCAGGCAGCGCCGATGTGCGCGCGAAAGACACCGGTTTTGTCATCCTAACCATCGGCGCAAACACGACTGCGGCCCAGCAATACGTGGCCCCGTTTATGCGTGCGCAGATAAGCGGCTCGGTTGTGACCGGCTTTGTCTTGCCCAACCAAGTGCTCGGCATTCAAGTAAAAAATATGACGGATACGCTTTCCTCTGGCGGCTATTCAGGGCCAGATGGCGCATTCACGGTCAATCTTTCTTATAACCCTGCCAACGTGTTAAAGCCCGGCGATGTTGTCTTAGCCCTCGCAGGTTCGCAGCCATTTTCGATGACGCTCGAAAACATCACCGCACGCGCCAGTTATTCTCTGGCGCAGGTGAGCGGTGTGGCACCCGCCAATCGCTCGATTGAACTGGCGCTTGCGCCCGGGCCTGTGTCGCAGAATTCCTATATGACTCCGGTGTATACGCCCACGCAAAGGGTGACATCTTCGGCGACTGGCGCATTTACGGCTGCGGTGGCATTGCAACCCGCAGACTTTGGCCTGGCCAGCGTGGCAGATGCCGAAGGCCACCAGACCGCTGCCCGTTTTGTCTTGCCCTATTTGCGTGCGCGCATGGGCAACGCGGTATTTAACGTGAATGGCTATCCAACGTATTACGATGCCATTCCTGTGATCGGCCAGTTTGACCCGCAGACCGTGATTAGCGCCCCATTGACGATTACGGTGCAGGGCAAGAGCGGGTTTCTTAAGGACATTCGCTCAGCCTATTTGGTAAACGAATCGGGCTACTTTGCCATGAGCCTAAATTACAACGAAGGCGTAAACGGCGCGCCTGCTTTATTGGCGGGGGGTGATGTCGTCACAGTAGCATCTCGTGCGGGCGCGCACATGGTCATCAAGTTGCCCA
Source organism: Roseobacter sp. (assembly GCA_043748055.1). Taxonomy (GTDB): domain Bacteria; phylum Chloroflexota; class Anaerolineae; order J036; family Brachytrichaceae; genus JANMVQ01. Next base: position 3,464 of record JAYTNY010000032.1, on the reverse strand, counting down.
CCTTAACGGCATTTGCCAACCCCGCCACCGATGGGGTAACGGGCACGGCCCCGCCCAATGCCGTTTTGCAGATTAGCTTGGGTAGCGGCTATGCCATCCCGCCGCAACCTGCGCCAACCGCCGTGCCCGCAGTTCCCGCGTTAACGGCAACGCCGCCTCCCTTTGCCCCAACGCCAGCCCCTGTGCCATGCTGTTACTACCCGCCAGCGGCGATAACCCAAATCGTTACGGCTTCAGCCAATGGCATTTTTACAGCCAGTTTTGCGGGTCTTTTGGATGTAACAAACCAAACTGTCGGTGAAGTGAGTTGGGCCTCGCCGGAAGGGTTTGTAGCCGTGCAGCCTTTCCGCGTGATCGAGTACTGCGCGCCGCGTATTGGCGAGATCAACCTGACTCGGCAATTCATAAACATCAATCAGCAATACAACTGTCCGTCTTATCACATTCGATTGGTGGACGCGAACGGTATTACCAAGGGCGAGTATGTTCTGAACTACGCGACTTACAACCTTTTCTTCCCACAGCCCATGCTGCCGGGTGATGCACTGGAGCTAACCAGCAATGGACAAACCACGCGTGTTGTTATCCCGGGGCTTTCAGTCAAGCTGGATTCAGCTTCTGATGTGATCACCGGCACCGCACCGCCGAATAGCTTTGCACAAGTCTCTCTGTCCAGTTCGGGCGGTACGTATTACGACGGGATCCCATTTGGCAGCACCTATTTCACCGCAACGGCGGGCGCAAGCGGCCAATTCACCCGCTCGCTTAAAGACATGTTCGATATCGCCCCGGGCACAATCGTGCGTATGGTGGCCAGCAGCGACCTATACAGTGAACCCTACTTTGTGGCAGAAAGTGCCATACCCTGGATGCGCGCCCATGCGTATCAGCAATACATAGATGTGGCATTGCCAGAGATCGGCCCAATTACGCTCACCATGCAATCGGCAGGGGTGTTGACTTCCACCAACTTCTTCCCGTCGTACTATGGTCAGGGGTTCTCGGCGCTACGGCTTGGACTGCCCGTAAACGCCAAGCCAGGGGATCGAATCATCGTTTCATCCAAACAAACCGTCATCAGCCTGACCGTGCCAGCCTTGACCGCTAAATTGGATGTGATGAAGCGCACTGTGACTGGACAAGCCCCGCCGTTGTCTCGGTTGCGGGTGCAGGTGTATGGCGATGTGACTTATCCATACGATGTATCCAGCCTCAGCCAAATTGTGACCGCTACCGCTTCGGGCGCGTTCACGGCCACATTCACCACAGTCGAAAAACTAGCCTCTACAGGCGTGTTGATTTATCAAACCCCAGATGGCAACGAAGTTTTGTTAAGCCTCGGTTCGCAGCGTTGGTCGGTCACTGTCGGTGAGCGATATGTCACAGGGCGATCGGTTTTGTCCACCGGCAATATCACCCTAAACCTGCGTAGTGCTAACGGGGCACTCAAGAGTTCTGCGCCTACTTACATTGAGCAAGGCGGCAACTTCTCGGCGATGTTCACCGAGACTGTGGCGGCGGGTGACCGGCTGGAGGTGGTGCTACCTGGGAATGTGCAGTCGTTCACAGTCCCAGCCATCACCGCTCGGCACGATCTGAGCCGCAACGTTGTGGAAGGAACAGCCCGCCCCAATGTGTTCATCAAAGTTACATTTGGAGGTGTGCCCAGTCCGTATCCTCAATATGCAACCAATGCAACCACGCGTCTGACCCAGGCCGATGCCAGTGGGCGCTTCACACTCGAAGCTACCGGCATTCCGTTTCAGCTTGGTGAAACAGGTTATGTGACCTATGAAGATGCCGATGGCAATACCACGAATGCGCTCTTTCAGATCAGCGGCTACAAACGCTTCTTGCCGTTAGTTGTGCGATGATTTCACAAGGCTTCTAGCAAAAGTAGGGGCGTTGCAGGTGATGGCATAGCCATCGCAAACGCCCCTACGAGAGCCGTGCCAAGAGATCTATTCTAAGAACGCCACATCCTTCGCCGTCAACACAAACTTGTAGCCACTCGACGACACAAAATCAAACAACACGCCATCGTCGTCGCACCAAAAGTGAGTCAGGTTTTTGCCGTCGCCGCCGAAATCCATTGTGTAGTGCCACAGCATCTCGCCACCAAAGCGAGTGCTGTGGCGCTCACGCCCAACGTTGGCATAAACCTGCTTCATCATCTCTGGCTTAAACGTCACCGCGTCCAGAAACAAACATTCGAAGCTGTGGGATTGGCCGGGCTGCAACTGGCTGCGCCACACCGTCGCCATGTTGAACAGTGGCGAGAAGTAATCCAGCTCGATGTCCTCGCGCCAGGCCAACCACTTCTCTTTCACCTCGCCCCCATGCCGCCAACAGGCGCTGGCTTTTGCCCGATCTGAACTGACGCAGATGCGGCTCTCGCGTTTGCCAAACAAGCCGTGAATCGCTAGCTCGCGCAATTTCAAGTCTGGCTCCAACGTCAGCGTCACGCTGTCGCTGCGTGGCTCGTCAAATGGGGCCACCCGCACGGTCTCGTTGTCAATCTGAATGGCGCCATCGGCCAGCGTGATGACTTGCCAGCGTTCGTCGGCGATCACGTTGCCCTGTGGGGCAATTGCCTGGTAAATCCCTTTGCGGTTTATCTTGCCTGTCATAGATATCCATTATCCTTAAGAGCAACTCAAAACCTCAATGGAATTTGTCAACCTGCTCGGCGGCATCCTCATCCTGTTTTTAATCCTTCCGTTTGCGGCGTTTTTCGTCATCTCAGAATACAGCCTGGCCGTTTCGCGCCCCACACGCATTAAAGAGATGGCCGACCACGGCAACACCGCCGCCAAAACTGTGCGCAACGTCATGCGCGACCCAGACCGGTTTTACGCGGCCACCCAAATCGGCGTTACCATCACCTCGCTGCTCATCGGGTCGCTCTGCGAAGAACCCATTTCCGCGTTCTTTGCTAGTGCATTGGCGCTGGCGAATGTGCCGTGGTTGGGCGCAGCGTCCATCACGCTGGGATCTGTGTTGGGTTTGGCTGTCGCCTCCTATTTCCAAATCGTGCTGGCTGAGTTGATTCCGCGTGCGTTGACCCGCACAGCCGCGGAGCGTATTGCGCTCATCGTTGTGCCGCCCATGAATGTATTGGCTGCGTTGCTGACGCCGTTTATCTGGTTGCTCAAAGGCTCGTTGCGGGCGGTGCTAAAGCTGCTGCGCGTTAAAGATCAAGACGGGCAAGACCGTGTGCATAGCATCGCTGAGCTAAAGATGCTGGTGGAAGCCAGTGAACGCGGCGGCGCGCTAGAAGCCAAGCAGAGCGAGTTGCTTAACGCCGTGTTCTCGTTTGGTGATACGACCGTGCGCGAGGTGATGGTGCCGCGCACCGAGATCGTGAGCATCCCCGTCGAGGCAAATTTGCCAGAGGCCACGCATGTCTTCAGCACCCATGCCGCCGAGCGCGTGCCGGTATATGAAAATGATTTAGACCACAT
>JAYTNY010000031.1:0-6982 GCA_043748055.1 Roseobacter sp. | reverse complement strand
GTTTGTTTCCTGTGGCGCACAGTCTATGGCCTGTGTCTTTTGCGTCAATACATATTTTGTCGCCCCATAATTTTGTTCTCAGCCAACTTGCTATCATTGCCGCCCTATTAAATATTTGAGGTGTTTTGCTCATGACAGTGATTCATTGGTTTCGACGCGATTTACGACTGACCGACAACACAGCCTTTAACGCCGCCGTGCGCGAGAGCGGCGGCGATGTGCTGCCGTTGTTTATTCTGGATTCGGCGCTGCTGGCTGGCAAAGACGTGGCCCCCGCCCGTGTGCAATTTATGCTGGAGAGCCTGCGTGAGTTGGATGCGAACTTGAAGAAACATGGCTCGCGCTTGGTGGTGGTGCGCGGCAAGCCCCAGGAAATATTTACAAAGCTGTTGACTGAGCTAAAGCCCACCACTGTTTACTGGAACCGCGATTACACGCCCACCGCCCGCCACCGCGATGCCCAAATCGCTGAACTGCTCACCGCCAACGGCTGCGAACCTAAATCCCACAAAGACCAGGTGATGTGGGAAGAGGACGAGCTATTGACCGGCACCAAGAAGCCCTACACCGTGTTCACGCCCTACAAAAAGTCTTGGTTGGCGCGGACGGGCACCGTTTCGGCGGATCGCTTTAGCGACTATGCCCTTAAAGCACCCGCCAAAGTGGAAGGCGAGATCGCCATCCCCAGCGCCAAAGACCTCGGCTTCACCTTAAATCAAAAAGGCCCCAAAGGCGGCGAGGCCGAGGCCCAACGCCTGCTCAAAGCCTTCGCCGAGTCCGAGCATTTAGACCGCTACAACACTGACCGCGATTTCCCCGGCCTCGAAGGCACCTCGCGCCTCTCGCCACACTTGCGCTTCGGCACGGTCTCGCCGCGGGTGTGCTATGAGATGGCCGCGAAGAACGTCAACTACGTCATCCCCTCGCGCCAAAGCCTGACCCCGCAGAGCACCGACCCCAACAAAGCGGGTGGCGATTCGTGGATCAGCGAGTTGATCTGGCGCGAGTTCTACATGCAGGTGCTGTATCACTTTCCGCATGCCGATAAAGGCAACTTCAATAAAACCTACGATGCCGTGCAGTGGGGCAACGGCAGCGAGGCCAAAGACAAAGCCTTGTTTCAGGCCTGGTGCGAGGGCAAAACCGGCTTCCCAATCGTGGATGCTGCCATGCGCCAACTGAACCAGAGCGCGTGGATGCACAACCGCTGCCGCATGATCGTGGCCTCGTTTCTCACCAAAGATTTGCTGATCGATTGGCGACTGGGCGAGCATTACTTTATGCAAAAGCTAGTAGACGGCGACCCAGCCAGCAACAATGGCGGTTGGCAATGGGCCGCCAGCACCGGCACCGACGCGCAGCCCTACTTCCGCGTCTTCAACCCCATTCTGCAAAGCCAGCGCTTCGACCCGAAGGGCGATTACATTCGCCAGTGGGTGCCCGAGCTGGCCCGCGTATCCGAGGAATACATTCACGAGCCGTGGAACATGCCACCCATGCTGCAACTGACCACCAATTGCGTCGTCGGCAAAACCTATCCCGCCCGCATCGTAGACCACGCTGTGCAGAAGGACAAAGCCATCGCCATGTTCAAGGCCGCCAAGTAATATTTTCGCCACAAAGAACACAAAGAACACAAAGAAGGCACAAAGAACACGAAGAACCTGGAGAGTAAGAATCATCTTCGAGGTCTTCGTGTTTCTTTGTGATCTTCGTGGTTTATACCGGATGAGTTCAATTCCAGACCGTTTACTCGGCGCGTTCAAAATCTACGCCGACCCGGCCCATCAAGTCGAAGTTCCCATCCAACCCATCACCAGCCCCGGCTTGCGCCTGGCCGCATTGTTGGCTGCGGGCGTGTGTTTGTTGATTGGGATTCCGGTGGCGGTCATCCTGCCCATCGTCCCCGCCTCGCCCTTTGCGCTGGTGGGCCTCATGTTGCTGGCCCGCACCTCGGGGCGCTTTCGGCGCTGGCTACTGCAACAGCAGGCCTATCGCATCGCCGTTACCGTCATCTACACCCGCACCGAGCGGCCCTTTCGCCTGCTGCGTGGGTGCTTCAGCGCGCTGTCGGGTCTCAGCCCCATCTCACGGCCTACTTCGCCATAAAGGTTAAACTAAGCCTATGAATGAACTGACTGAGTTGGTTCAAAATTGGGCGCGGCGGGCCAAACTGCAACGCAGCGTGCAATGGCTCTTCTTTGGCTTGGCTTGTGGGCTGGGCCTGGCGCTCTTGCTTGCCATCGCCGCGCGGGTGTGGCCGCTGATGGCAACCCCATTGCTCATCGCGCTTGCCATTTCGTTTGCGCTGCTGGGTGTGTTGATTGCGCTTGCGTGGCCCTGGGTACGCGCCATTCGCACAAAACCACTGGCGTGGGCACGCGCCTTCGACAGTTTGTTTGGCTTACGCCAACGCATCTCCACCGCACTCGAAGTGGGCGCAGGCACGCTAACGATTAAAAACAATGGCATGCGCGCTCGCCAACAACAAGACGCTGTGCGCATCGCCGAGAGCGTAGATGTAAAGAAATTCCTGCCGCTGCGGTTGCGCTGGCGCGACGCGCTCGCAGCACTGGGTTTGTTGATGGCGCTTGTGGTGGCCCTGCTATTGCCCAATCCCCAGCAACAAGTGCTGGCTGCACGCGAATTATTCCAAGAAAATTTGCAGAAGCAGGTAGAACAGATTGAGCAGGCCAAGCAAGCGATTCAGCAATCCAAAGAGTTAACCGAAGAACAAAAGAAGCAAGCGCTTGACGCGTTGAACGAAGCTAAGCAAGCCTTGCAAGACCCCAACGCCTCGCCCGAAAAAGCGTTAGCCGCCATCAACGATGCCCAATCCAAGTTGGATGCCTTGCAAGACCAGGAAGCCCAACAACGCAATGCCGATTTAGAGCAAGCCGGCCGCTCGCTCTCGCCGGATGAATTGACCAACGCCCTTGCCAGCTCGCTCCAAAACAAAGACTTTCAGCAGGCCGCGCAGGCCATGCGCAACCTGTCCACCAAAGACGGTCAACAGCTTACCCAGGACGAAGCCCAGCGCATCGCCGATCAGCTAGACCAGATGGCCCGCCAGGTGCAAAACAGCGACCCAGCCCTGGCCCAAAAACTGCGCGAAGCCGCCCAAGCCATGCGCCAGGGTGACACCGCAGCCGCTCAAAAAGCCCTAAACGAAGCGGCCAGTTCGTTGGACAAAGCCCAACAAACCCAACAAGCAAACAGCGCATTAGATAAAGCCCAATCCCAGACCGAGCAAGCCCGCCAATCCGTGGCGCAGGCCAGCCAAACCCAGGCTGGGGCGCAATCCAACAACCAGAACGGCCAACAGCAAGGCCAACAAGGCGACAACCCGACCGGGTCGCAAGCCAGTGCGGGCCAACAAGCGGGCGCCCAGGGCGACAGCCAAACAGGGGATGGCAATTCGGGCGCTGGGCAACAAGGTGATGCCGGACAGGGACAAACGGCCCAGGGCCAAGCGGGCGGCTTGGCGGGTGGCAATGTATCCGGTGCCTCACCCCAGCCCGGCCACAGCGAGGACAGCGGCAGTGAGGACAGCGTGTATGCGCCGCGCCGCATCAACAGCCAGGGCCAGCAAGTGGTGCTGGACGATACCAAAGGCGAGACTGCCCCCAACCCCAACGGGCAGAAAAACATCGCGCCCGATGGGCAAAGCAGCGTCGCCTATCAAGAGGTGTATGGCGAGTACTCCAAAGCCGCCGACGATGCCATCAGCAACAACGAGGTGCCGCCCGACAAGCGCGACTATGTGCGCGATTACTTCAGTTCGCTCGACCCTCAAAGAAATAAGTAAAGAAGCAAATAAAGAAACAAGTAAAGATAAATAGAGCCTGCTCAGAGTTGGCTGAAACCCGCGCATGCAAGCGATTCTCTGATAACATACATTCAGCAATCAAGACGTGTTGCTTGCTGCCTCATAGATCAGGGCAAAAGGCATAGTACTCAAGGTGAGGAGTGACAATGGAACTAATCAAAGTATCTGCAACATCTCGCTCAACTGCTGTCGCTGGCGCAATCGCTGGCGTCGTGCGTGAGCATGGTCGGGCCGAAGTGCAAGCCATTGGCGCGGGCGCAGTAAATCAAGCTGTCAAAGCCGCCGCCATCGCACGTGGGTATCTACTTCTAGATGGCATCAACGTGGTGTTGATTCCGTCGTTCGGCGAAGTAGATATTGACGGCGCGGAACGCACAGCGGTGAAATTTTCGGTCGAGCCGCGATAGCCTATTTAGACTGCAACTTAACTCAAGTGCGTGTTTGGAGGCCGAGGCTTTAGCCGGTTACTAACTTTCGTTGCGCATTAGACTCGGGCGCAAGTTTGAAACCGCGTAAACGCTCGACATCCAAGCACATAGCCATAAATCTCCGCAATAAAAAGCGCCTCGCATCTTTAAGATGCGAGGCGCTTTTTGTTGCGATTAAGTGTTGATCCAGCCGTTACGGCTTGATTGACACCGCTTCAACTTCGCGGCCTGTCTTGGCATCGCGATACATCAGCAGGAAGCCCTTCTGCGAGGGCGATGCCGTTGCACCACCCGCCACTGCCTCCACGTTCACCGTAGCGCTGCCGCCCGCTGGGACAACAGGAAAGATGTCGTCCGCATCGTAGCGCGGCGCATACGGGTTGTAGCGCATGTTCACAATGGCATCGGTCAAGTCGCCAGTGAAGTAGTTATCAAAGGCATAGACCGAGAACGAGATCGTGCGCGAGTTGGTGATGCCAATGGCTGCAAACGGCACCGCCATGATCATGTTGCCCGAGTTCAGGTCGGAATCGGCATAGAAGTAGGCCGATGCAGTGGTTGTGCCAATCTTCACCACATACACCAAGGTTTGGCCGGTAGCGCCAAAGCCACCTGCTTCTGCTGTATACACCACGTAGTCATTCACGCCATCGGCGTTGCTGTCCACGTAGACATCGAACTCGGCGGGGTAGGCCGGATGCGCGCGTGGACGCCAGGTGTTGATGCCGAATTCCATGATGGGAACTGGGCCAGTGCTGCTGGGGATCGCGTAAGCGCGGGCACCGACATAGCGCATGTCCACAACGGCGAAGTTGTCGCCGGGTAGTGGCAAGTCAGCATCTGCCACTTTGGCACTCCTGCCGGTCAAGGCAAACACATCCACATTCCCCTCAGCTGCGCCATTGTTGGCGATCTTGAACGAGCCAGTTGCGGCCCCGGCCAATTCCAGCTTCTTGGTGCTGGCGGCATAGGCTGCACTCTTGTGCGGCAGCACCTGCCAAGCCATGTGGATGTCGTCCTGCACGTCGTAGATGTGCACATAGCCATCGTACTCTGGGCCATCCAACAACGCGCCGTTGCCGCCTTGCGAACCACCGGCATACAACCACGGCCAGCTGGGCAGCTTGCTGGGGTCAATTACCAGTTGCACCTTAAAGGTCTTGCTCTCGTTGGCCTTCAGACGAAGGGTAGGCTGCACAATCACTTTCACCGCGCCGCTGGCTTCGTCATTGGCATAGCGGAAGTTCGGCTCGATGTTGTAGAGGCGGCTGACCGGCAAGTAGTTCTTGATGCGAACTGAGCGCGTCAACGTAATCGGCTGCGACACCGAGTGATAGCCGAACGACAAGCTGCCTGCTTCGTAGGCTGTATCCCAGGCTGCGGTGTTGGCGTTCACTGCGCGAATAGCGCGCACCTCGCCGCCACCGATGCTGGTGATAGGCGCCAAGTAACCCGGTCGGGTTGCTGGGTTCACCTGAATGTCGGTCTCGCCTGTGTTCATAATCAGCGCCTTGAGTTCGGCGGGCAAGCGGGTGGGGTACTTCTGGCGCAACAACGCCATCACGCCCGAAACCATCGGCGCTGCACCCGAGGTGCCACCGAATGGCTCCTCACCTGTGCCCGAACCGGCCACTGCCGAAACCGATGCGCCCGGCGCACCAATATCCGGCTTGATGGCGCTGTAGCTGAAGCTGGGGCCGCGCGAGGACGAGGCCACCATGCTGTTGATGAGCGGGACAGCGACTGCCGTGGACACCGTCGCGGTTACGGTTTTGCCAGCCGCCAACGCGGTTTTGATGGTGGTGCCATCCGCCAGCGTCAAGATGACAGTCTGAACAAACGTGTCGCCTACGCCCTGCGAGAAGCTGGGCGGGTCGCCGGAGACATTGTTGGCAACCAGCACCGCAACGGCACCGGCCTTTGCTGCGCGGTCAATCTTTTCGCTGACGGCGCATGCGCCACGGTCAATTAATGCGATTTTGCCCGCTGGGCTGGCGAGATAGGCATCTGCCGTTGCAAGCGATGCGCCTGGCAGTTCGGCCTGGCCTGGGCAACCACGGCCCACATACACCACTGCGCCCGTAAAGCCATCGGTGATGGGCGCAAACGGAACGGTGTTGGTGTTGCGGATAACTGTGTCGGCCCCATTGATGTTGACCACGAGCGGGTAGGTCTTGGCGCTGGGCACAGAAGTCTGCGCCACGCTAATAATCTCGGGCTGGGTGGAGGGTGAGCCGACTTTGTAGGGCCGGTTTGCGCCGTTGCCTGCCGAGGCGACGACGATGACGCCCAACTGCGCGGCGTTGCCCAGAGCGGCGCTCAGGTCATCCTCTTTCTGACCATAGTCTGAGCCTAACGACAAGTTGACCACGTCAACTGCATCGCTAATGTCGTCATCGCCATTGGGATCCAATATGTAATCGGTGCCTAACAACAACGCCACGCCGTTGCAAGACGAAGCGACTGCGCTGCACACCTTGATCGCAATCAAGCTGGCACCCGGCGCGACGCCAATCAGGCCGCCAATGATGTCGGCGACGTGTGTGCCGTGGCCTTCCAGGTCAATCGGGTCGGGATCGGTGGTGCGGGGGCCGTTCGGCCAAGCTTCGCCCACAAAGTCAATGCCCTCCACCACTTTGGCGGTAGGAAATAGGCCATCGCGGGTGGTGTTTGCCGGGTCGCTGGTGGCGGTGCCGTAGGCGGCTGTATAGGCCTCATCGGTGCC
>JAYTNY010000030.1:0-9761 GCA_043748055.1 Roseobacter sp. | reverse complement strand
CCACGACGCTCACGGTAAGCGGCTGAACCACAATAACGAAAACACGCCGCCAATTAGCAACACCAGCAAGCCAATGCCTGTCAGGATCGAAGTAAGTTCAGTTTCCTCCGGTTTCACAATTAGTTGCGTGCCCAAATTCTGATAGATCGCGCGCAGTTCGCCCTCGTTTTGCGCGTTGTAGTATGCGCCGTCAGTCATCTCCGAAATCGCTTGCAGCGTGGCCTCGTCTAAGCGCGTTTGCACTGTAAAGCCTTCCACCTTTAAGGTGGAGCCAGTTGGGCTGCCGATACCGACGGTGTGAACGCGCACGCCCCGGTCGGCGGCGGCTTGGGCGGCCATCAACGGGTCGGGTTGCACGGTGTTTTCGCCATCGGTTAGCAGCACGATTGCGGCGGAGGTGCGCGACCCCTTGGGCATGGCGGTGGGGGGCGGCGCTGGTGTGGGCGTTACATTGCTGTAGAAGCCTTGTTGCTTCTCGCCGTCGAGAGCCTCAATCACCCCCAACGCCGCCACAATGCCCTGGGCCAGCGATGTGCCGCGCGCAACCGTAAGCCGGTTGATGGCGGCGATCACCGCGTCTTTGTCATTCGTCGGCACTTGCACCGAGAGGCCACTCTCGCTGAAGGCAACCACGCCGATTTGCACCGTCGTCGGTTGACGCTCCACAAAGTCTCGCGCCGCAACTTTGGCGGCTTCCATGCGCGTCGGGGTCATGTCGGTGGCGGCCATGCTGCCCGAGACATCAAACGTGAGGACGACCGTGCCTGCTAAGCGCGGCAGGCTCACTACGGCTTTGGGTCGGGCCAGGGCGAAGGTCAATATCGCCAGCCCAATCAAAAACAGCGTGGGCGGGATGTGGCGGCGCAGGCCGAGCTTACGCCCACCCGCTTGTTGTGCGCTGCTTTGCAACAACATGCCCAGGCTGCCATAGCTGGCGATGGCGCGCCGCCGCTGCCGTTGCAAGCGCAAATACAGCGCAATGCACAGCGGCATCAGCAGCAACAGCAATAACATGAACGGCCAGATGAAAGACATGGGTAAATTACGAAACTCAACGCGAAAGCATTCTGAGCGTAGTCGAAGAATGCGGACGTGGTAGAACTTCGTTAGCCAAGCTCGATGTAAAGCGCACCCTTCGACTTCGCTCAGGGTGCTTTCTCACGTTGTTTTTTTTGCTGCGTAACACACGCCAAAAAATCACCACTCACCAATCCCTAATCACTACGGCCGCACCCTTCCCGCATTTTGGCGCAGGCTTGCAAAGCGCACGATGGCGCGCACCAAGTCTTCTTCGGTCGAGAGCGCCAATGTATCTACGCCGCAGCGGCGGAACACATCGTTTAATGCAGCAGCGCGCTTTTGTGCCGCGTCCTCAAACCTTTGCCGAAATTTCTTATCGCGCGTGTCTACATACAGTTGCTCGCCGGTCTCGGCATCCTCCATGATGATCGGCCCTACATCTGGCAACTGCATTTCGCGCGGGTCGTAGAGCCGAATGGCTAGCACCTCGTGGCGCTGGTTTAGCACGCGCAGTTGTTGCTCCCAGCCTGGCGCGCTGATGAAGTCCGAAATGATGAAAATAAGTGAGCGCCGCCGAATGGTGTTGAGGCCCGACTTGAGCAACACGCCCAAATCTGTAAACGGCGACTTGGATAGCTTCGGCTGCTTCAGCAAATCGTTGACCAACCGCAGCACTTGCAACTTGCCATGCCGCGCCGGAATCGTCTTCTCAATTTGGCCGCCGTAAAAAATAGCGCCCACCGGGTTGCCGTGGCGTGTGAGCAAGCGGGCCAACGTCGTTACCAGGTCAATCAGTATGTTGCGCTTCATCGTTTGCAGCGCGCCAAAATCTACGGACGGGCTGAGGTCTAGCAGAAACCAAGCCGTCACCTCACGGTCTTCCACGTACTTGCGCACGTAGGGCGCATCCATACGGGCCGTCACGTTCCAGTCGATGTAGCGCACATCGTCTTCGGGTTGGTACTCGCGCAGGTCGGCAAAATCCACGCCGTAGCCGTAGAACAGCGTGCGGTAATCGCCTTGTAGCAAGCCATCCAAGCGGCGCACCACCTCCCAATCCAGCCGCTGCAAAATGCGGTCGGGTGTTTGAACGGTGTTAAGCATTGACACCATTGGGTTCGGGCCTGGGGCGAAAGAGCGCATGGTTTTGCAATGGCACTACTGGCGTAGGGATGCGATCCAAAATTTTCTTCAGCAGGTCGTCGCTACTTACGTTGTCCGAGAGCGCCTCGTATGACGGAATCAGGCGATGGCGTAAGACATCCAGCGCCATGTCGCGCACATCTTCGGGCAACGCATAGCTGCGCCCGCGCACAAATGCCAGCGCCCGCGCCGTCAAAATCAAATTGATGGAGGCGCGTGGGCTTGCGCCAAACAGGATGTATTTGTCCAGCTCTTTTAGGCCCACCTCTTTGGGTTGGCGCGTGGCCGTTACCATTTTGATGGCGTACTCGATGAGCGCAGGGTCGGCATAAACCTGATACGACTGTTTTTGTAGCCCGACCAGTTGCTCGGTGGTCAGCACCTTTTGCACGGCTTGCAACACGCCGGTCATACGCTCCACAATCACAAATTCCTCGGTGGGGGTGGGGTAGCCCACCACAACTTTGAGCATGAAGCGATCTACTTGTGCCTCGGGCAAGGCATACGTGCCTTCGGTTTCGATTGGGTTCTGGGTCGCCATCACCAAAAACGGGCTGGGAACGGCAAAGCTCTCGCGGCCAATCGTCACCTGGCGTTCTTGCATCACTTCCAGCAAGGCGCTTTGTACTTTGGCGGGGGCGCGGTTAATTTCATCGGCCAGCAGCAAGTTGGTAAACACCGGGCCAAGCGAGGTGTTGAACTCGCCAGTCTTCTGGTTGTAGATGCGCGTGCCGATCAAGTCGGCTGGCACCAAGTCTGGGGTGAACTGAATGCGCTTGAATTCGCCGCCGATGGCATCGGCCAACGTTTTGATCGCCATCGTTTTGGCCAGGCCGGGTACGCCCTCCACCAAAATGTGCCCACGCGCCAGTAGCGCAACAATCATGCGCTCCAACAAATGGTCTTGCCCGACGATGACTTTCTTGACTTCGTAGAGCAGATTCTCCATCGGCGCTGCGGCCTTGTTTGTGTTTTGATCCATAGACTTTTCCTTCGAGTAACTAACCCTGTGCGACAGCATTCGTGCTTCGAGCGATAGCATCCTGAGCGTAGTCGAAGGATGCGGACTTGGTGGAACTGCTCTAGCCAAGCTCGGCATAGAGCGCATCCTTCGACTACGCTCAGGATGCTTTGCGATTAAGTTTTGTTAGTACGGCGGCAGCCCCGCTGCCCCACCGGCCACGTTAATGGGCACGGCAAAGCCAATGCCGATGAACACGTCTTGCCCCGTCGGGTTCACCAACGCCGTCACAATGCCAATCACCTCGCCGCTGCGGTTGAGCAGCGGGCCACCAGAGTTGCCGGGGTTCACAGCGGCGTCAATCTGAATCAGGCCTTTGAGTTGCGCCTCACGGCCCTCTGGCTTAAACGAGCGATTGAGCGCGGAGATGACCCCGGCACTCATCGAGCCATACAGCCCCAGCGGGTTGCCCACTACATAAGCCTCATCACCCACCCGCACGCCGCCGGGGTTGCCCAGCGTGGCAGGCACCAACAGCTTGGGCAGCTTGGTGGGGCGCAGCACAGCGATGTCGTTCTCCGGTTGCTTGACCATGATCTTTGCGCCGGACTCGGTGCCATCGGCAAACGTAATTTTGATGGTGGTGGCGTCGGAGACGACGTGCAGGCTGGTGAGAATATCGCCCTTGTCGGTGACGACGACGCCGCTGCCCACGCCGTTCTTTTCGTCCTCGTTGGCATCTGCGTTCTCGGTCTCGATGAACACCAGCGAAGGTTGGATGACGCGATATACGCCCGCCGAATACGCGGGCGGCACGGTGGCCGAGGCCATCGCTTGCAGGGCTAAAGTGTTTACCTCTTTTGGAGTGAGAGGGCGTGCACTGGGGGTGATGGCGTTGTAAAGCAGCAGCGCTACCAGTGCAGCGCCCACGCCCGATGCGAACCCAATCGCGCCTTTACCGCGTGTTCGCAGATGTTGCAGGCGTTCTCGTAAGCTCGGTCGTGAATGTGTTGCTTCCACCATTTCAATATTCTCGCCATCTGTAGCATCGCCGCATGAGTTCGCAATGAGACATCGCTAAGCCATACAGCGATTCAGTCAATAGCTTCTTCTACTTTCTACGAAGCGCTACAATTTGCAACATGACCCAGGCCGAATTTGCCAAATGGCTCGAGAGTGTGCTCGGCAACATGCCGATGGAAGAGCTAGTTTCCCCCGAAGTGCTAGACCACATGAACCGCGTGCATATAGAAAACGAGGATCGTGCCTGGGAATTTGCCCGCATGGAAGACAAGCCCAACTTTGAGCTGGCGGTGCGCGCGATGGCTAAGACGATGTTTACCATTGGCTATGCTACGGGCCGCGAACAGGGTGATATTGACAGCCTGTTTGGCTCTAGCTCTAGTGCCGATTGGGGCGATGACGCGGATGCGGACACCCGACCATCGGGCAGCATGCCCACTGCTTGAGGGCAATGGCAGACCCCCAACAAATCGGCCCGTATCAAATTTTGGCTCGCATTGCCAGTGGCGGCATGGGCACGGTTTACCGCGCCACTAACACAGCCGCCGGGCGCGAGATCGCCCTCAAAGTGCTGCGCTCCGACCGCAGCGATGACCCCGATTTTGTGCGCCGTTTTGAGCGCGAGGCCGAAGTGATGGCCGAGCTGCGCCACCCCAACATCGCCCAGGTGTTTGAGGTGGGGCATATCGATGATTACTACTTCATCGAAATGGAGTTCTTGCCGGGTGGCAACTTGCACAGCGAGATCAAAAGCCTGCGCAAAGCCAAGCAATACATGTCCGTAACACAGGCTTTGGACATTTTGAAGCAAATGGCTGGCGCGTTGGCATTTGCGCATGGCAAAGGCCTGGTGCATCGGGACATCAAGCCCAGCAATATCCTCATCAGCGCAGATGGGCGTTACGTGCTCACCGACTTTGGCATTGTGTGGTACAGCGATGCAACCCAGTACACCAAGACCTCGCAGGTGATGGGCACCCCGGAATACATGTCGCCAGAGCAGTGCCAGGCCCTGCCCATCGATGCGCGCAGTGATTTATATTCGCTGGGCTGCGTGATGTATGAGATGCTGACCGGCGAGCCACCCTTTACTGCCGAGGTGCCGCTGGCCGTGACGCTGAAGCAAGTGCAAGAGATGCCCAGCACCGTCACCGAGATGCGCAGCGATGTGCCACAAGGCGTAAGCGAGTTGGTGCTTAAATTATTGGCTAAGCAACCCCGGCTGCGTGTTCAAAACGCAGCACAACTGATTCAGGCGATAGAGCGCATTCAAAACCCAGTTGCGGACTCATCGCGCACCACGTTGTTTAACATGGCGCGTGCCCAATTTGCGGCCAAGCGCTCCATCATCGTGCCGGTGGTCATAGGGTTGTGCGTGTTGGCCTCGGTGGTTGGGGTGGCGTTGATTGGGACTGCGCCGGGCGCATCTGAAACGGCGGCCACGCCAACGGCAAGCACAGGCACCTCTGCGCCGGTGGTACCACCGGCAGCCACAGCCCGCCCAACCCAGGCACCCCGCACCGAGGTTGCGCCGACGGTTGCGCCATCCCCCACGCCCAACCCACAGCTAACGGTGACCAACGAAACCGCAAATGTGCGGGCTGGCCCCAGCACACGTTACGATAAGCTGGGCGAGGTGAAGCAAGGACAGTTGATCAACGTAATTGGCAAGAGCGAGGATGGCGAGTGGTTGCAGATTGAGTTTGCGTCGGTGGCAGGCGGCAAGGCCTGGGTCAAACTTCAAGATGGGCCAAACGAATTGGTGCAACCCAACGATGCTGCAAAGGCCGCGCAAGTTGTGGTGGTGCCAACTTTGCCGCCTGAACCTGTGCCTGCCGCGTTGTGCCCAAACCCGGCTGCGGCGCTCATCACCTTTCCGTTGCAAGGCCAAACCGTACGCCAAGAGTTGGTGGTGTATGGCGCTGCCGATGTGCCGGAGCGGGGCTACGGCAAAGTGGAAATCTTCAAGGATGGCCGCTGGGCGTTTGTCAGCGAGTTCCGTGATGACCGGAGTTATGGCAGCGAGTTAGGCCGCATTCGCGCGCCGGAATTTAGCTCGCTCAATTCAGGTGTGTTGCGTATGCGTGTGGTTACGGTGGACCGGTTGGGGCAGGAGATTGCCAAGTGCCAGGTGTCGGTGATTGTGAGCAATTAGCTATTGGCTATGAATGATTCATAGCCAATAGCCAATAGCCAATAGTAATCACCCCTCCACTAGCTTGCCATCTTTTAGCCGCAACACGCGGTCGGCTACGCCCACCACTTCTTCGCTGTGTGTCACCATCACCAGGTTTTTGCCTGCTTTGCGCGTCAGCGTATCCAGCAGTTCCAACACGGTTTTTCCGGTGTCGGTGTCCAGGTTGCCAGTGGGTTCATCGGCCAGCACCACCAGCGGGTCGTTGACCAGCGCCCGTGCAATCGCCACGCGTTGTTGTTCGCCGCCGCTCAATCTATCGGGGAAGGCGTTGATACGATGAGTGAGGCCCACTTGTTCAATCAACTCGGTGGCACGTTTTAGATTGGGCTTGCCGCCCAGCTCTAAGGGCAGTTGCACATTCTCCAGCACGCTCAGCGTCGGAATTAAGTTAAACGCCTGAAAAATAAAGCCGATGTGGTTGCGCCGAAATAACGTGCGCTGTGTGTCGTTCATCTGAGTGATGGATTTGCCATCCACCTGCACATCGCCTGCGGTCAGCGAATCAATCCCGCCGATTAGATTTAGTAGGGTGCTTTTGCCGCTGCCGCTTTTACCTAACAACACCACAAACTCGCCGCAACCAATCTCCAACGAGACATCGTTCAAAATAGTGCGCTCAACACCTGCTTCTTCATATCGTTTCGTCACATGCTCTAATTTAATGGTTCCGGCACAGTTGTTCTTCATAGCTATTAGCTATTAGCTGTCAGCGATCAGCTTTCAGCCAATCTTGCTGCGTTTATAATGTGCACATCTGAGCAAAGGCTGATAGCTGACCGCTAATGGCTGAAAGCTCTTCTGGGCGGTTGGCACAGTTGGTTAGCGCGTCTGTTTTACACACAGAAGGTCACAGGTTCGAGCCCTGTACCGCCCATTATTTCGTAGGCATCTTGGCCAGAATCTCTATCGGGTGCCACGCTTTTCTCCCGGTTAGCTCCTCAATTTGGCTTCGGCAGCTTGTTCCCGGCGCAACAATCAGCGTTTCAGTGGATGCAGCACGCACCGCAGGCAGCAGCGCTAGTTCCCCAATCTGCCGCGAGAGCGCCTCGTGTTCGGCCTCATACCCAAACGCGCCCGCCATGCCACAGCAGGTGCTTTCAATTTCTTTTACGGCGTAACCGGCTTGCGTCAGCACTTGCTTGCTGGCCTGCGTGTTCCACACCGCTTTTTGGTGGCAGTGGCCGTGAAAGAGAACAGGAGATTGGAGATTAGGGATTGGAGATTGACGTTGTGAATCTCCAATCCCTAATCTCCAATCTCTGCTAATCAAAAATTCCTCGATGCTCGTCACCTTCTCCGCCACAATCTTTGCGTCCTCGCTCGGCACAAGATCAAGATAATCATCTTTCAGCGCGCTGATGCAGCTTGGCTCCAGCCCCAGAATGGGCAAGCCCTGCCGCGCATACGGCGCTAGTGTGCGGATGTTGAACTCGGCCAGTTCTCGCGCGGCCTTGGGTTGCCCCTGCGAGATTAGCGGCCTACCGCAACACTGCCATTCTGGAATCACTACGTCGTAACCCGCGCGCTCCAGCACTTCAACCGCAGCCATGCCAACCTCCGGGTGGTTGTAGCGGGTAAACGTATCGACAAATAGGACGACGCGGCTCTGAAGCCGAGACGATGGACGACCGACGATATTTTTTTGTCGTCGGTCGTCCATCGTCTGTCGTCTTTCCCATCGCTTCATAAACGTCTGTTTTGCAAACTTCGGCAGGGTGCGGCTTTCTGCCAAGCCCAGCACGCGTTTCACCCACCTCTCGCCCAGCAAGTCGTTTGCTACCGATGGCATGAACGAGGCGTACTCGCTTAGCAGCGCAATGCGGCCCAACAGCCACGCCCGCAGCGGCACGCCGCGCTCCTCGTAAATCTGTTGGGTGAAGTCGCTTTTCATCTTCGCCATGTCCACGCCGCTGGCGCATTCGCTCTCGCAGGCTTTGCAGCTTAGGCAGAGGTCGAGCGACGCCATCACATCGTTGGGTGTAACTACAGGAGATTGGAGATTGGAGATTAGAGATTGACTCGGCAAATCTCTAATCTCCAATCTCCAATCTCGAATTTCTTTCCCGCCTCGATTACTCAGCAACTCTTGCAACAAATTCGCCCGCCCGCGCGTGTTGTGCGTTTCGTCCAGCGTAGCGCGGTATGACGGGCACATGACCCCGCTGTCTTGCTTGCGGCACACACCGCTGCCGTTGCAGCGCTCGGCCAGCGCGGCCAAAGAGCCATCTTTCTGAAACGTAAATGTGCTGGGGAAGGCAAACGTTTTATAGCCAGGGCCAAAGCGCATGGCATCGTCCAAATCCAGGCCATGCACTTTTTTGTTGGGGTTGAGTAAGTGCTTTGGATCGAAAGCATCTTTGATCTCGCAAAAGGCCGCATACACCTCGCGCCCAAACAGGGCCTCGTTGTGGCGCGTGCGTTCATAGCCGTCGCCGTGTTCACCGCTCAGCGCGCCGCCAAACTGTAACGTCAGTTCTAATGCACGTTTGCCAATGCCATGCACTTTTGCCAAGCCATCCACCGTTTTCAAATTGACGAGGGGCCGAACATGCAAACACCCGGCGCTGGCGTGCCCATACAACGCGCCGCTGGCACCGAACTCGGCAAAAATATCCAGCAAGCCTTGCGTAAAGTCGGCCAAATACTCAACGGGCACGGCAATATCCTCGACCACGCTGATCGGCTTGAACTCGCTGCGGATGCTCTGCAAAATGGCGAGGCCGCCTTTGCGCACCGCCCACACATCAGCCTGGGCTTTGGGGTCAGTCAAGGTCGTCACCGTGCAAGGTAGTTTTTCGCTCTCGATGAGGCTTGCAGCACGCGCCAGACTATTGGCTATTTGCAATGGGCTATCGCCTGCAAACTCCAGCACCAACACTGCTGCGGGCATGTGCGCCATGTCGACCCAGCCCAGCTTGGCTTTGTATTCGGGCAAATCGGCGGCTAGTTTGATAAAGGTGTCGCCGATCAACTCAATCGCATCTGGGTCGGTTTGTAGCAGCGCAGGCACGGCGCGCATGGCATCCAACACCTGCGCAAAGGCGCACACCACCAGCGCCGTTTGCTTGGGCTTGGGCACCAGGTGTAGCGTGGCTTCCATCACCACCGCCAACGTGCCCTCGCTGCCGCAAATTAGTGGGGCCAAATTGAACTGGCTGATCTGGCGCAGATGGTTTTGCAAGTTGTGCGTCTTGCGTCTGGCATTGGCCTCGGTCAAGCACGCGGTTGGGTGGGCTGGGTCATATGCCAACATCTCGGCCAGGTAATCTACGTTGTAGCCGCTGGCCCGCCGCCACACTTTGGGGAAGTTGGCTCGGATTGCGGCTTCGTGTTTTTGGACGATACGGGAGATTAGAGATTGGAGATTGGAGATCGGAGATTCGTCCATCGCAATCTCCGATCTCCAATCTCCAATCT
>JAYTNY010000029.1:0-3708 GCA_043748055.1 Roseobacter sp. | reverse complement strand
CGAGACGGTTTCGTTTGCGCGCATTCTTGTTGGGTTGATTTTGCTTTTTATCATGCAAGGCCGCCAGCCCAGCAACCTTGTGCCCATTGTGATTGGGCTGGCGGGCTTAGCGTCTTATGGCGCGTACACCATCAGCAGAGACATGAGTGCCTATGCGCAATTGAAGTTTGAAGGCAGCCTGATGGCGGCCTCGCTGGTGCTGTGTTTGTTTGGCGGGCTGGCGGTGCGGCTATATGCGGCTTCGGGCGAGACCTCGTGGCTATTGTTACTCGTGGTTGCGGTTGTGTTTAATTTGGCGTTACTGGCGTTTGGCAATGTGCTGGGCGAGTTTGGCATTGGGCTGCGTGCCGTAGCGGGCGCACTAGGTTTGGTGCTGGTGCTGCACACGATGGCCGCAGCGGTTCAACTCACCCAAACCCACCCCACCAACCCCGCCGAGGCCTATGTGATTGCGCCCGCGCCCGAAGAGCTGCGCACGCTGGCCGAGACAATTGACGACAAATCTACGCGTGCGTACGGCGAGCCGAATGTGATGGCGCTGGATGTGGCCGAGAGCGCCCCGCCCGCGTTGCGGTGGGTGTTGCGAGACCGCACACAGCTTTCGTTTAAGGCGGGCAGTAGCGACAGCGCAGCCACACTGACACCAGAGTTACAAAAACCGCAGGGCGAGGCCGCTTTTGTGGGCAGCGCCTTCCCAGTGCAGCGCACGGTAAATTTAAGCGCGGCCCGTTGCAACGCAACGGCTGAACGATTGGATTGCAGCACGTTGGCGCGTTGGGTGGTTTTCCGCGAGGCGGGCTCGCCCAAGAATGAGTTTTGGGTGTTCTGGCTGCGCAGCGATGTGGCAGCGTTGGCGAGTGGGGTGAGGTGAAGAACCCCCGATCCCTAAAGGGGAGTCCTAGAGTTTCGTTAAGCGTTCCTCAATACGTATGCGCGTACATGATTAGGAAAATTAAAAAATTGAATTGAAAATCAACGACTCCCCTTTAGGGGTCGGGGATTCTGAATGCGTATGGTGACACAACAAAATTTTTCGGGTTACGCAAATGATGTAGAAGGACGCGAAAGCTGGCTGAGCAAGCCGCTGTTTGCTTCGCTGACGCTGGAGCATGTGCTGTACATCGCGTTTATTCTTATTGCGATTATTAGCCGCTTTTACGACATGGGTGCGCGGGTGATGAGCCACGATGAGAGCTTGCACACGTATTACAGCTATAACTTGGCGACGGGCAAAGGCTTTCAGCACACGCCGTTGATGCACGGGCCATTTTTGTTTCACATCACCGCGCTCAGCTACTTTTTGTTTGGCGATAGCGACTTTACTTCGCGCCTGCCGATGGCGTTGCTGGGTATTGTGCTGGTGGCCATGCCGGTGTTTTTTCGGCGCTGGATTGGGCGCGCGGGCGCGTTGGTAGCGGCGCTGGGCATTTTGATCTCGCCGACGATTCTGTATCACGCGCGTTACATCCGCCAGGAGCAAAGCGTTTTGGTGTGGACGATGTTGACGGCGTTATGCGTGTGGCGCTACATCGAGACCAAGCGCTGGGGTTGGCTAATCGCGCTCGCAGTGGTGTTGGGTTTTCATGCCACCGATAAGTCCACCTCGTTTTTGAACGTGGCGATGTTTGTGGCGTTTCTGACCCCGTTGGCGTTGTGGCAGTTGTATGCCGCACGCAGCAAACTAAAAGATGCGCTGATGCTGGCGGGTTTTGGCGCAGCGCTGGGGCTGCTGATGTTGGCGGTGACGGCGCTGTATGCCGCAGTATCCGTGCGGCTGGCGCAGGCGTTGAATTTGCAAATTACCGTTGGCGCAAATCCGGTGGTGCTAAGTTTGGATCGGCAAGAGTTAATTTTTATTGGCTTGTTGTTGGTGCTATCGGTGCCGCTAGTGGCGGGCATGGTGTTCTTGCTCCGGAGCACCTTTGGCGCGTGGCTGCGCGAGGCCAGCGAGAATGCATCGGCGTTAAACCCGCTGCTGGTGATGGTGGTGACCACGCTGTTCATGGCTTCCCCTGCCCTGCTGCTGGTGCTGAACCGCATTTGGCACCGCGTGAGCGGCAGCGACTTGGTAGCGATTGAACTGCTAGGCAACATGAGCAACTTGCAAAACAACGGCCAAGTGGTAACGACGATGTTTGCCATCACGTTTGCATTGATTGCGATTAGCGTGGCGATTGGGCTGGTGTGGAATGCGCAGCGCTGGTTGGTGGTCGTCGCCGTGTTCTTGGGCATTACCGTGCCGCTGTTTACCACGCTGTTTACCAATGGCGCAGGCATGGGCACTGGCTTTGTGGGTCAGCTGGGTTACTGGATGGCGCAGCAAGATGTGAAGCGCGGCAGCCAGCCGTGGTACTACTACTTCATCATTGTGCCGTTGTACGAATATGTGTTGGTGCTGGGCAGCTTGTGTGCGGTGGTCTTTATGGCTTACCGCCTTGTGATGTATTGGCGCACCCACAGAGTGCCTGTGCGAATGCCAGAGCCGTTGCCCACTGCCGACCCATCCGCAGGCACCCAACTGATGCTGGATGGCGCGGACATTTTTGGCACAACAGACGAACCTGTGCGAGCCGCCCATCCCGAAAACGACACGGCCAGTTTGTTTGCGGGTTTCTTGGTGTGGTGGACAGTGGCGACGTGGCTGATCTATTCCATCGCAGGCGAGAAGATGCCCTGGCTCTCGGTTCACTTCGCCTTGCCCATGGTGTTGCTGACTGGCTGGTTCGTCAATCGCATCGCCAACGCCGATGTGATTGCCCAATTTAGAGAGCGAAGAGGTTGGGCCGTGGTTGGCCTCTCGTTGCTGGGGGTGGTGTTGATGGGGCGACTGTTGTCTTTGATAGGCGGATTTGATCTCGGCTCTGGGCAGGCGACACAAACCTTTAGCTTTGTGGGCAACGTGCTGGTGGCGGTGTTTGCACTTGTCGCTGTGTTTTATGCGCTGGGCAAGCTGGTCTCGCCGGGTGTGATTGGGCGCATGTTGGGCCTCGGCATCTTCATGTTTTTGGCGGTGCTGACGGTGCGCACGGCCGTGACCGTGACCTACATCAACTACGACTACACCAAAGAGTTTTTGTTCTACGCGCATGGCGGCCCCGGCGTTAAAGTGGCGCTGAACCAAATTGATGAGTTGAGCAAGCGCCTGGGCAGTAAGGACCCACTCAAGATTGGCTACGACAGTGACACAAGCTGGCCCATGAGTTGGTATATGCGTGACTTTCCCGGCCAGCGTTTTTATGGCGAGGCCCTGCCCGGCGACTTTGAAGACTTGCAGGTGATTTTGATGGGCGACGGCAACCCCAAACGCGCCGAGATTGAGCCACAACTGACTGAGAAGTACACCAAGTTCGATTACATGCTGGTGTGGTGGCCCATGCAAGATTATTTTGATCTGGAGAAACCCGCCGATTCCTCGACGTTTCGAGAGAGCGGCTGGAACCGCATCAAATACATGCTGAGCACACCCAAGACGCGCGAGGCGTTGTGGGAAATTATCTTCAACCGCAACTACGAGCCGTATGCCCAACTGTTTAACCGGCGCGATTTGACACCAGAGAGTTGGTCGCCGGGGCACAGGTTTAACGTGTATGTGCGCAACGATGTGGCCGCGCAGGTGTGGGATTACCGCGTAGGCGAGATAGCCGGTGCGCCGGCGCGTCCGGCCACAGCCCCATCCAGCGCAAAAGTGCAAAGCCCGGCCATGCTGGC
>JAYTNY010000028.1:0-7894 GCA_043748055.1 Roseobacter sp. | reverse complement strand
TGGTTGCGAATGCGCATCACCGGGTTCAGCGAATTCATGGCGCCCTGCGGGATCAAAGCGATTTTCTTCCAACGCAAAAGGCGAAATTCATTGTCGCTCAGTGGGGCCACATCTTGCCCATCCAAAACAATGTGGCCGCCTACCAGCCGACCCGGCGGCTGAATTAGCCGCAGCAAAGCCATAGCCGTCGTCGTCTTGCCACAACCAGATTCACCGACCAAGCCCACCGTCTCACCCTGGTAAATCTTAAAGCTAATGCCGTTGACGGCGATCACATCGCCACGCGGCGTGGCGTAATGCACGCGCAGTTCGTTCACATCCAGCACCACAGGCCGGCTGCCAGTTTTGCTTGGGCTTTGGGTTGAGGAGGTTTGCGGCTGAGTTTGTTGTTGAACCATGAATTGGGGTTTGGTGATTGGTGATTAGTAATTAGTGATTACAACTGTTGCACTAATCCCTAATCACCAATCCCTAATCACTAACTTCCCTTAAATTGCCGTAAGCGCGGGTTCGCCACTTCATCCAGACCGGTGGCAATGAGGAAGAGGCCCTGAAAGATGATGGCGAGAACGACCAGCGGCAAGCCCCACCACCACCACATGCCGCGAATAACAGCCGAGGCCTGGTTGGCGTAATAAATCGTCATGCCCAACGTGGGGATGCGGGTGGGGCCGAGGCCCAGGGCTTCGAGGCCAGTCGAAGCCAAAATTGCTCCAGAGACGTTGCCGGTAAAGCTGGCCGCCAAGTAAGGCAGCATGTTGGGCAGCATCTCGCGGAAGATCACATCGAAGGTGCTTGCGCCAGAGAGGCGCGCCATGCGGATGTAGCCACGCTCGCGCAGGGTAAGCACCTGGGCGCGAATAAGGCGCGTTGGCCCAGCCCAGGCAAACAGCGCCACCAACACCGCCATCGTGTCGCGGTCAATCTGCCGCACAAATGCCGAGACGACGATGAGCACCGCCAGCGACGGAATCGTCAGCCAGGCATCGGACAAGGTCAAAATCACGCGGTCTAGGGTGCCGCCCAGAAAGCCCGACACGCATCCCAGCACAATGCCAATCAACATGCCTGCCGAAGCCGCAATCAGCCCAATGCGCAACGAGCTTGGCCCGCCGGTGAGCAACACGGCCAACATATCGCGCCCGCTGTTCTCGGTGCCGAGCGGGTGCGCTGCTTCGCCGCCGCTGAGCCAGGCGGGCGGCAAATCTTGGGGAGATGTGCCTACGCGTGCCTGCCGCAGATCCCAAAACAGCCCACCCACAATACCCGCTAATGCCACAAACAACACAAGCGCCAAACCCGTTACGAGCTTGGGGTTGAGCCACGGCGAGTCGAAGCGATTCATGCGGGGCTTTGCCGCCGTCGCTGCTTTAGGAGAATCGAGAGGAAGAGTTGCCATTCGTTAGTGGCGAGTAACAAGTGACGAGTAGCGAGTCTTTGAAACTCGTTACTCGTCATTCGCCGCTCGTTACTTCTTAAGAGAAATTCGAGGGTCAATCAACGGGTAGATTAAGTCAATCACCAAAACGGCTGTCGCGGTTGTCAGCACCAAGACGTAAACGATGCCTTGCATCAGGGTGTAATCACCGCTGACGATGGCGTAATACAACAGCTTGCCTACGCCGGGGTAAACGAAATAGGTCTCGACCAGGGTTGAACCGCCAACGATCAGGCCCAGGGTCAACGAGAGCGCCGTCAATTGCGGCAGCAAGGCATTGCGCACGGCGTAACGCAAGAACAAGCGGCTCATGGTCAGGCCTTTGGCCTGGCCCAGAATCATGTAATCCTCGCCGTCATTGGTCACCATCATGCCGCGCATGCCCAATGCCCAGCCACCCGCCGTTGTCAGAATAATGGCCAACGCGGGCAACACTGAGTGATAGATCGCATCGGCAATGAAGGGCAGGTTTAGCCCAGGCACAACTTTGGTTTGGTCGTAGCCCTGGGTGCTGGGGAACCAACCCAAGCCAAACGCAAAAATAAAACTGAGCAACAACCCAAACAAAAAAGCGGGAATAGAAGAAAACGTGAGGGTAAACGGCAGCAAATTACGCACCGCGCCGGGTGTTTTGCGCCAGCCAATTAACGCACCCACGGTATTGCCAAACAAAAAGGTCAACAGCGTTGAAAACGAAATCAACCCCACCGTCCACGGCAGCGCGCGCGCAATCATGTCCCATACGCGGCTGGGGAATTGGGTTAACGAATAGCCGAAATCAAATGTCACACAATTTTTTAGAAAATTGAGGTACTGCACATACCACGGCCCATCTAGGCCAAAGCGCAACCGCCAGGCATTGATCAGCTCCACGCTATTTTCAATCACTGCCCCCTGTCCGGCCATGCGCATCACCATCGCGGCAATGGGGTCACCAGGGGCCAACCGGGGGATGGCAAAAATGAGCGATGCCCCAATCCATACGGTCAGCAGCCACATCAACAGCCGCCGGGTTAGATACTCGCGTGTTAGTCCACCCATACAAAGCGATTAGCGATAAGCTGTAAGCGATAAGCGATTAGCTTTCGGGCTAATTGCTTATCGCTTATCGCTTACAGCCAGCTATTACTTGGTCACAGGCTTAATATTCACCAGAATATCAAACGTGCTCTGCCACCAGGTCCACGACGGCGCATACTTGTTGTCGTCGCTGGGCCAGTTGGTCCAATAAGTCGTATCGAACGGAATCAGCTTCTTGGCGTTGGTGATCGGGATGTTCGGCAACTCTTTGAGGTACTCCTCCATCGCCACCAGGAACAACTCGTCCACCTTGGGGTCACCCAAAGGCAACACGCTCATCTCGTCCACAGCTTTGCTGAACGCATCGTTGCTCCAGCGCCAGCCATTCTTTACGGCGCGCTCGCCCTCAGGCACAATCCACTTCTTGTTGAGCTGGTCCAGCGTGGCCCACGGCTCGTTCACCGAACCACAGCTCTGCCAACCCATGTGGGTTTCGAACTTGCCAAAGTTCAGGTTATCGCCCCACTGGTTGCCTGCTTCCTTCTTCTGCGAAGCGTTAATGCCTACAGCCTGGAACTGCTCCACCAACACATCGGCAATGCGCTGCTTCTCGATGAAGGCCTCGTGCGTGGCAATCACCATCGAAAGCTGCTTGCCATCTTTCTCGTAATAATCGCCATTCTTCTTCCAGCCTTTCTTCTCGAAGATGTCTGTGGCTTTCTTGGGGTCATGCGTCCAGATGGGGTACTTGTCGAACAAGCCCTTATCGGCAGCCAACTTGTCCAAGCGCTGCATGGGCGGATACATGGGGAAGGGAATGCGGTTCGGGCTGGTGGTGCCTTCGTAAGCTACTTTGATGATCTGATCGCGATCAATGGCAGCGGCTACGGCCCAGCGCATCTCGGGGTCGTCCCACGGGGCCAACTTGGTGTTGAACTCGAAGTTGCGCGGGCACGGATCCAACACAGCATACGGGGCATCTTTGTACCACGCAATCATGGCTGGGTTCTTCGCCTTCAACGTGTCCCAGGCACCTTTGGTGATGTCCATCACGCTGTCCAGCTTGTGCTCGGATGCCAACGCAATCTTGTTCTCCGGTGTGCCAGGCACAGTGAAGATAAGGCGCTTGGGTGCGGGCAACGGCTTCACGCCGGCTTTGGCCGCCCACCAGTTGTCATCACGGTCGTAGATAAACTGCGTGCCATCCGTGTTAAAGCTAGTCAGCTTATACGGGCCGCTAAACACCGGCGACTTGCCCGGCTCATAGTTCTTGAACGTGACCGGGTCTTGGCCTTCCCAAATGTGCTTTGGCAAAATGGAGAGGCTGCCCCAAATCTTGACCGAGAAGTAATCCAGTTGGAAGCGTGGATTCGACGATGTCAAGGTGAACTCAGCGGTCTTGTCATCAACCTTTTTGATGTCCTTAACCCACAAGTTCATCTCGGCGCTGTAAGCCAGCTCCTTATGCGCTTTCATCGTGTTGATGGTGAAGATCACATCATCCGCAGTGACAGGCTTGCCATCGTTCCATGCTGCAGCGGGTTGCAGTTTGAGCGTCCAAACATCCTGCTTATCGTTCGCGGTAAAGCTCTCACCCATCCACGACTCCATCTTGCCAGTCATGTAGTTGAGGATGAACAACGGCTCCATCATGGATTGATGCAAGCCCTGATTGCGGGCAGAGCCAGGAACCATGTAGTTCCACAAATCGGGCGACTGAATAGCGTTGCCGTCAATGTCAATAATCAGCGTCTCTTCACGCTTCACCTCGCCAGCGGGGGCAGCTACTGCGGGTGCCGGGGCCTCGGTCGCCTTGGGGGCTTCGGCAGCGGGCTTGGCAGGTTCGGCTGCGGCTGGGGCAGCCGGGGCCGCTGCGGGTCGGGCGGCTGGAGCTTGGCAGGCGGCCATCAAAATAGCGACAGCAACACCCAAGCCAAACAAACGAACAGTTTTCTTTTGCGCGGTCATATCTTCTCCTTCTTAAGTATCTGTCTTGGCTGATGTAGTAACGAACACGCTAATACATCAACACGTCATCGGGGAACTAAACAGTTAAAAGGATTCGTACGCCAACTTCAGTTAAACGGTTACGTCTGGGTGTAATCACCTCCTGCTTAAACGCACATCAACGAAAAACGGGCAAGGGCAGCGCACTGCCGCGATGCACATTCTGGTACTTCGTCGTAGCAATGGCCGCCCCTGTGTGGGTTTGGCTGATGTGAGTCTTAGTGGACTTCAAGCACGAGGATTATTTTGTCGTGAGGGGGAATTGTCAAATCGTGTGACGAAACACTACTGTAGAGGCGTTGTGGGGACCTACAATGCCACCATGCCCTCCGCCAACCAGCAACACCTGCGCAAAACCTTTTGCGCGCTCATTTGCATCGCCCTCACCACTTGCACCGCACCAATCCCCATCTCCACACCTACCCCACCAACACCACAAACACAAGCCAACATCCTCGCCCTCAAGGGGGCCATCGGTGCGCACGATCCAGTCATCATCAAAGCCGAGGGCAAGTATTACCGCTTTGTCACCGGCCCCGGCATCCCCATAGGTTGCTCGCCGGATTTAATCTCGTGGACGGAGTGCGGGCGCGTGTTTAACCAGCTACCGGTGTCGGTCTACAAATCGGTGCCAAAGGTGCAAGATTTATGGGCGCCGGATATCGCTTTCTTCAACGGCAAATATCACTTGTATTACTCGGCGTCGTCGTTTGGCAGCAACCACTCGGCTATTGCACTGGCAACCAACACCACACTGAACTCGCTGAGCAAAACATACAAGTGGGTGGATGAAGGAGTGATTATTGAATCGCGCGAGAACAACAACTACAACACGATTGACCCCAATTTTGTGCTTGATCAAGACGGCAAAGCCTGGCTGGCCTTCGGCAGTTTTTGGACGGGCATCAAGTTGATTGAGCTTGATCCGACATCCGGCAAGCCAATAGCCAATAGCCCGTTGATCGCTCTCGCCCAACGCAACAGCAGCACCGCCATCGAGGCCCCGTTCATCGTTTTCAAAGACGGCTATTACTATTTGTTTGTCTCGTTTGACCAATGTTGCAAAGGCGTAGATAGCACCTACAACATCCGTGTGGGCCGATCTAAAACCATTACCGGCCCCTATGCTGACCGCGACAACGTGCCGATGTTGAAAGACGGTGGCACCTTACTGCTACAAGGCAAAAAAGCGTGGCGCGGCCCCGGCCACAATGCAGTTTTAATTGATGGCGGCAGCTATTGGCTGGTGTATCACGCCTACGATGTCAAATCGAACGGCGTGCCGTTGCTGCACATTGAGGAGCTAAGTTGGGACGAAACAGGCTGGCCGCATGCGCCGAGCGAATCACACTAACAAAAGTGGATGGCTGGTAACCGCATGCTTCAGCTTGCGCTACATATATGAGTGACGAACGCTCAGATACAAGGCTCTTGCCGAGGTTACTCATACATTGCGCGCAGGCTAAAGCCGTGCGGCTACCATGCTTGAGCTGATGTCAGGACACATTTGGATGGGCCCAGCCCGCGCAGGCGGGCTTTGCAGTGGTAGCCCGCGACTTTAGTCGCCGGCGGCGTTGCGGGCGGCTGAAGCCGCTGCAACACATGGCAAAGTCGGCCTACGCCGACTGGAACAAAGTTCATTTCAGAAAGTGTCCCGACATCAGATGCTTGAGTTAATTTTTAAGAGTCTTTGGCTAAATCATGACCACCAAACGAGTAATACGCGCCCCGCGTGGCACCACCCTAAGCTGCAAGAACTGGCAGATCGAAGCGGCCTACCGCATGATTCAAAATAATTTAGACCCCGAGGTTGCATTCGACCCCGACAACTTAATTGTGTATGGCGGGCGTGGGCGCGCTGCACGCAATTGGGAGAGCTTTGACGCGATATTAGAAAGCCTGCGCAAGTTAGAACCCAACGAGACGCTGCTGGTGCAAAGCGGCAAACCGGTGGCCGTATTTCGAACGCACACCAATGCACCGAGGGTTCTCCTCGCCAACAGCAACATTGTGCCCAAGTGGGCGACGCAAGAGAACTTTGACAAGTATGAGCGCGAGGGCTTGATGATGTATGGGCAAATGACAGCGGGCAGTTGGATTTACATCGGCACGCAGGGCATTTTGCAAGGGACGTATGAGAGCTTTGGCGCGCTGGCCCGCAAGCACGGCTGGGGCACGCTGCGCGGCAAGCTGGTGTTAACGGCGGGCCTGGGCGAGATGGGCGGCGCGCAGGCCCAAGCCATTACGTTTAACGAAGGTGTGGGTGTTTTGGTTGAGGTGGATCCGTGGCGGGTCGAACGCCGCCTCAAGCTAAAGCAACTGGATGTGGCGACGAACGACTTGGAAGAGGCGATGAGTTGGGCAGCGGAGGCCCAATCCAGCGGCACGCCCAAGAGCATTGGCCTGATTGGCAACGCCGCCGAGGTGCTGCCACGCCTGCTGAGCTATGGCATTGTGCCGGACGTAGTGACCGACCAGACCAGCGCGCACGACGTGAGGGTGGGCTATATACCGGCGGGGATGAGTTTGGAGGAGGCGAAGAAGTTCAGAGTCGAAAGTCCTGAAATGTATGAGGCACAGGCAATGGAGAGCATGGCGACGCATGTGCGGGCGATGCTGGAATTTAAGCGGCGTGGCAGCGTGGTGTTCGATTACGGCAACAATTTGCGCCAGCGTGCCTTTGATGCGGGCGTGGCCGATGCATTTGATTACCCCGGCTTTGTGCCTGCCTATATTCGCCCGTTGTTTTGCGAGGGCAAGGGGCCGTTCCGATGGGTGGCCCTCAGCGGCGACCCCGAAGATATTTATGCGACAGATCGCGCCATCCTGGAACTCTTTCCAGACAACGATCATCTGCAGCGCTGGTTGAAGCTAGCGCAAGAGAAAGTGGCTTTCCAGGGCTTGCCTGCGCGCATTTGCTGGCTGGGTTACGGCGAGCGCGCCAAAGCCGGGCTGCGTTTTAACGAGATGGTGGCAAATGGCGAGGTGAAAGCGCCCATCGTGATTGGGCGAGACCACCTGGACAGCGGCAGTGTAGCCAGCCCCAACCGCGAGACCGAGGCGATGAAAGATGGCAGCGATGCGATTGCCGATTGGCCGCTGCTCAATGCGTTGGTGAATGCGGTGAACGGCGCGACGTGGGTCAGCATTCATCACGGTGGTGGGGTGGGCATTGGCTACAGCATTCACGCAGGCCAAGTAATTGTGGCCGATGGCACGCCCGACGCGGCCCAGCGCATAGAACGCGTGCTAACCAGCGACCCCGGCATGGGCGTGGTGCGCCATGTAGATGCCGGGTATGACAAGGCGATTGATTTTGCGCGGGTGAATGGGGTGCAGGTGCCGATGATGAGGCCCTAAGTTTCATCGTTGACAAACAGCCCCTTGAACACTTCTCGGAAAACATTTAAGGGACTGCCTGTAAAAAGC
>JAYTNY010000027.1:0-12285 GCA_043748055.1 Roseobacter sp. | reverse complement strand
CCGCAGCAAAGACCGATACGAGGGCCACATCGGCCTGGCCGCTGGTTAGCGCGGCCAATGCGGCGGCATCGTCGGCCAGGGGCAGGCGTTGTAGATGGGGCACGCGGCGCTCCCAAAAACGCACTTGCCGGTCGGCCTCGGTGCCCAGGCCAACGGCCACGCGTTTGTGGGTCAAATCTGTGTTTATGGTGTTGATGGGGCTGAGCGAAACCG
Source organism: Roseobacter sp. (assembly GCA_043748055.1). Lineage (GTDB taxonomy): Bacteria > Chloroflexota > Anaerolineae > J036 > Brachytrichaceae > JANMVQ01. The sequence goes on along the minus strand of JAYTNY010000027.1, from coordinate 12,072 downwards.
CGCGAATACCTGCATCAAAGTAGGGCTGGGAATAGGCAAACTCGGCGGTGCGGTTGGGGTCGGGCGAGACAGCCGACAGGGCGATGTCGACACGCCCGGTTTGCAATGCGTCGTACATCGAGTCGTAACCGACCGGGTCGCTGCTGAATTTGAGGTTTAAGCGAGTGGCGAGTTCACGCGCCAGATCGGCATCAAAGCCGTTCCAACCGCTTGAGTCGTAAAACGAGAAGGGCTGGATGCCGGGGTCGATGCCGATGCGCAGGCTACCACGTGCGCGAAGCTCGCACCAGTTCTGCTCAGCTTGCACGGCTGGGGCCACGGTAGCCCATGCGGCATAAGCCAGCAGCGCCAACAACAGCGCGAAAAGGTAGCAGGGGTGTCTTAATGCTGTGATGCTGTATTGCTTTGACATGTCTTACAGCATCACAGCATTAAAGTATTAAGCCTTCACGCCGCGCCTTTGCGGTAGACATTAAACGCGAGGTTGACGGTGTCGAAATAGCCTGCGGGGTTGACGGATAAATCGCTCACGGTGGCTTCCACGCGCATGGTCTCGGTGGCAATGTCGAACATGCCGTTTTGGGCCAGCACGTGGTCGCCCAGGCGGGCCAGCTTGTTGCGGATGATGGGGTCGTTGTAGGCATTGGGTGTCATCAACACCTTCATCACGCTCTTAAACTGCGGGTCGTTTTTATCAAACACCCACACGCCCAGTGCGCACACTTTGGAGGGCGTAGCCAGATCAAGCCTGTCGGCGATGCTGACGCCGCACTCGCCGAGGTACTCGCCGGTTGCACCCAAAATGGTAAAGCTTTCTTCGTAGGCATCATCGCCGTGCCGATACGAGGTGGGGTCGAATGTGGTGAGAAAGGTTTCGCCGAGTGTAGGGCCGACGGGGATGTGGCCGGTGGCGTTGGGGTCTATACCTGCCATTACTTGTGTTAGCACTGGCACTGGCATGGGCTGCTGCATAACCACGGGCGGTTGTTGCACCACCACCACGTTCTGCGCGGGCTGCATGGGTTGGTTGGGCTGCGCAGAGCGGCCAAACGGCACCGAGCGAATGACTTGTTGGGCGATGTTGCCAAACCCACCGGTGCGGGGGCTGCCATCGGCGGCGCTCTCGTTGCGGCTATCCATGCCAAAGGCCCAATAAATGGCAAGGAACGCCAAACCCGATAGCAACAGCAACCCCAACAAGCCCAAGAGCAACAGCCGGTTGCGGCTCTCATCCAGTTGCGAGGTGGTGGCGGGCTGACTTTGCGTGGCCTCTAGCTGGGCAGCCAATTCGTTCAGGTTGTTTTGGTCGGCGACGGTGAACCAACCCTGATCGACATCTTTGGCGTTTTCGTTTTTGGCTACCTCAAACGCGGTACGCACAATTTGGAAAGCATTCTGAGGTGTGGTGTCGCCGGAGATAACGCCCAGTTGGTTGCGGGCTTCGCTAAGGGCGGCCTCTTGCGGAATGCCTCTGCCCAGGCGGTCTTTGTAGCGGTTGGCAACCCCGGCGATGTAAAACTCGCGGTAGCCTGCCGCGTCGGCGGCGCTGGCCTGGGTTAGAAATGAGGGGCCAATTTGCCCGACAATGCGTTGCACCGGCAAGACAGCGTAAAGCATGAGCGCTGAAAACAAGGCCCCGAGCAAGAAGCCAAAGATCAGCGCTGTGACAATTGTGAGACCTCGTCTGTACGCATTCATAGTGCGGATTCTACTTGTGAAGCACCAAAATGCGAACGTTTGTACGGCGGGGCTTTTGTACCAACGCGGTTACGGCTTCCGTTACACTGCCCTTCTTGTGAACCCAACTCGCACACGCAAAGCCTGTGTCGTGGTGGTTGCCTGGCTCATCGCTTTAATCACGCTCTCAACACTTACAACGCTCACCCTCACGCAAATTCAATCCACCCAAGCCAGCGTTGCCCAGCAACCTGTTGCCACGCCTACTCTGCACCCCGACTTGGTGCAACTGCCAGAGGCGTTGGCGCAGGCTATACGAGACCACCTCAGCGCTCAAGGGGTTCTGACCCTCTTGAGCGCTAGTACACGTTACGTTTTAACCTCGGCGTGGCTGGAAGAAGATTGGGCATTGATTTCGGTGGCGGCGGATGGCCCGGAATATTTAGGGAGTGGCGACATGGGCAAGCTGGTTGTGGCGCAGAAGGTGAATGAGGATTGGAAAGTAGGGATTGAAGGCACGCGCGCGTTTGCGGAGTTGACTGCGGCTGCGCCCGATGCATTCATCAGCCCACGCGCCAAAGCACTGCTGCTACAAACGCCCAACGCAAACTCAAACCCAAACTTGCGCCCCCAAACCGTGAGCTACAAGTGGCCGTGGCTTTCTGGCTTGCAATGGCATTGGTGGCAGGGCTTTCATGGCGGCAGCGCATTAGATATTGGCACGGCGGGCAGTGACCGGCGCGTGCTGGCCTCGGCGGGCGGCGTCATCACTTATATGTGCAAAGGGCCGCTGGGTGCCGCAATCAAAATACGCGACGATGACGGGCTGGCGCTGGAGTATTGGCACATTGATGCGAACCTGTTGGGCGATGGCATTAACCTGGGTGCAACGGTGGCGCAGGGGCAAAACCTGGGCAGCCTGCGGCCCGGCTCGTGGACAGACACGGCCTGCGGCCCGCAATACACCGGCCAAAGCGCCGATAACGCGCACTTGCATTGGGTGCTGCCCAAAGACCGACCCTTTAGCGTAGAGGGTTGGACGATTACATACCCCACCAGCAGCCTTGGCAAAGACGGGCAGACCAAAACCTGCAACGGCGGATGCTGGAACAGCCAAATTTTCTTTGCCTCGTCGAATGCGTTGACTGGCAACCCAACTGGGCCGACGAATACTCCTGCGCCCAGCCGCACCCCAACTCAAACACCAACGCCAACTCAAGCCCCAACCGCCACGCCAAACCCCGGCCCGCTGCTGTTGTTTGCGCCAGACAGCGCGGTTGTAAAAACAGGCAGCTTGATGACGCTGACGGTGGCGTTGAGCCGCACCAACGAGGTTGAAGATGGGCTTGCATTGGACGGGCTGCAATTTGACTTAAGCTACAGCCCAACGCTGTTGAGCGTGCAGGCTGTTGCGCCGGGCGAGTTGCTGACCGGCACAGCACAGGTCTTTACGCCGACACTGCTTAGCATCAGCAACACGCTGGGGTTGGTCTCGGTGCAGCTCTCTCGCACCCATGCCATCAGCGAGAACGCACGAAGCGATGGGGTGCTGTTGCATGTGTTGGCCCAGGCCAACGAGGCGGGGTTAGCGGAGGTGCAGTTCGCTGCGGTTCACCTCACCCGCACCACAAGCACAACCGCCACAGCCGATGTGCAACCGGCCAGCATTTTGATTGTGGATGAGCTACCTAGCCCGCGCGCTTATTTGCCCATGGCGATGCGCGAGGCCGATGTGGGCGAACCCACCGCAACCCCGACTGCTACAAACACAGCGACGCCAACGCCAACCCGCACACCCACGCGCACCCGAACGCCTACTCGCACACCCACACCCACGTCAACCGCAACAGAAACACCGATTGCAACGCCTACTGAGACCCCTACGGCGACGCCCACACAAATAGAGTAAAGACCTCCTGCAAAACAAGGAGGTCTTATAGACAAGTCAAATCAAAGTGACATGAAACCTGCGCAAGCGCCTAACGCGCTCTGAGCGCGTTAGGCGCTAATCGTGCCATGTCCATTTGGTTTATCTATTAGGTCTTGGCGTTTTGTGCAATCCCAAACACCAAAGGCCGACGTCGTAATCCACCTATTGCACGAGTGAGGCACAGGCGAAGTGGCTTAACCTGCGGGCGAACGTGTACTACACGTTTGGCCTGTCATGAAACACCGCACCCGCATCGCCCTCGTTACTTTTGTTTTTGCCAGCCTGTGGTGTTTTGCAGCCATTGCATTGTTTGGGTTTACGGTGGCTTTTGCGCAGGCTGCACCGATGCAACCCGTAGAGGCTACGCCAACGCCGCGCCCGCTGCGTACGCTGCACACGCTCGATATCCCAATCAAAACCCAACTGCCCATGCAGATGAGCCTGAACGGGCGCGCACCCTTTCTTAATATTGAGCAAGTGGCGCTGCCAGATGATCTGCTGCAAGCGATTTTGAAAACACTGAGCAGCGAGCTGGATGCCAAGACTGCGAAAGCCGATGAGGCCATTCATGGCACGCAGTTCGCACTTACATCGGCAAGAGTAGAAGAAGGTTGGGCACTTATCTCGTTGGGTTCGGTAGATGGCGCAGCCAGCGTGCCAGGCTATGTGGGCAATGGCGAGGCAGGTGCACTCATCCTCGCGCACTTCGAGAATGGCAATTGGCTATTGGCCATCGAAGGCACACCGGCATTTGCGGAATTGTTGGCAGATGTGCCCGATGCATTCATAAATCAACAAGCCAAATCACTCCTTTTACAAACGCCCAACTCAAACGCCCCCCAAGCCATAACCCCAACCGTAACTTACAAGTGGCCCTGGCCCGCAGGCAGCAAGTTTTATTGGTGGCAGGGTTGGCACTCGCGCTCGGCGTTGGATATGGGCACGCTGCGCACCGACCGGCGCGTGCTGGCTTCGGCAAGCGGCGTGGTGCGTTTTATCTGCAAAGGCAAATTGGGCGCGGCCATCAAAATTAAAGATGCCGATGGCGTGACGCTGGAGTACTGGCACATCGACTCCAAGCTGTTAGACCCGGATGTGAAAGAGGGTGCGCTGTTGGGGCAAGGCCAAATTTTGGGCAGCCTGCGCCCTGGCACCTGGGTAGACCCTACCTGCGGCAATCAGTTCACCCAGCAATCGGCCACCAACTCGCATTTGCACTGGGAGCTGCCCAAAGATCGGCCCATCACCATCGATGGCTGGACGATTACCCAAACCCAGAGCGTGTTTACCAACGGCGCACAAAAGCGCGTGTGCGTAGGTGCATGCTTCAGCAGCTTTGTCAGTTTCGATTCGTCCAACATCGCATTTAGCGGGCTACCTCAGATCCGGCTTTCGCCAGACATGGGGTTAGCCAGCCGAGGGGAAGTCATCACGCTGGCGGTCAGCATCAGCAACGCGCGCAATTTGAGCGCGCTGCAATTTGTGTTGAACTACAGCCCCGCCCAGTTCACGGTGCAAAGCATGGCCCCCGGCGATTGGGCCGGTCGCATGTCCATCTCGGCGGGGCCTAACACGCTGACACCGACCGTTGGCACCGCAACGTTTAGCGCAACGGGTTCTTTGGCCAACAACACCGGCGCTGGCACCCTTGCATACATCGGCATGCGCGCTCATTCGGTAGGCACGGCCTCGCTTCAGATCAGCAGCACATTGGCATCGCACAATGCCGTGCTAACCGTTGTGGAAAGCGGCTGCCCCGGCGACTACGACCGCGACAGCGATATAGATGTGCTGGACATACAGCGCGTGGCCTACCGCTGGGATTCGCAAAAAGGCGATGTGCCGTATGACGCAGGGGTGGATACCGATGGCGATGGTCACATCGATCAAGCCGATTTGCAGCGCGTGGCAAACCGATTGGGGACGCGCTGCAACACACTTAAACCGCGCGCCAACGCAGCCGAAAATGCCGTGCCAATGGCCGGTGCTCAGCTTGTTGTGGTCTCGAATACGGTGCTGGCTGGGGATGTGTTCACCGTCGGCGTTGCCATCAGCGATGTGAATGCGCTCGGTGCATTCGATCTGTCGCTGGGCTATACACCCATACAGTTCGAGGTGTTGTCTGTGGCGCTGGCCGATTTTCCAGGGCGCACCGCCCGCAGCTTTACACAACTGGATTGGGTAACGCGCACGGTTTCGCCAAGCGATGCGGAGCATAGCAGCGATGTGCAGCACAGCATCCTTCAGTTCAGTGCCTACAGTTTGGGCACATGGCCCGCTGGCCCCAGCGGCGCGGGCCAACTGGCCGAGGTGACATTGCGTGCGCTTTCTGCGGGCGACAGTGAGTTGCGCATAGAAGCGATGCAACTCAGCGATGTGGCGGGCAAGCCGCAAGAAGTGGCGCTGCCTGCGCTATCCATTCAAGTGATGAACGAGGAAGCAGAAGCCAGCTTAGTGCCACGCATCTATCTGCCGGTGCTGATGAGCGATGCGTTGTGGGTTGAACCTGAGCTTACGCCTACACCATCACCCACACCTGAACCAACCGCAACAGATAGCCCAGTCCGCGCAGCGGACTTTCTAACCATAGCCGTCGGCTTCTAGCCGATGGCGGACGGCATCGGTTGGAAACCGACGCCTAGTTGCAGAAAGTCCGCTACGCGGACTGCTGCGCCAAGCTATGGCAGAATCGGCAACACATGACTACCGATTCGGAATTTGCTATTCACTTGCTCAGCGATGGCACCAGCTATTGGGATGGCGGCGGCACCTTCGGCCTAGTGCCGCGCCCCAAGTGGATGAAGCTGCTGCCACCCGACGAGCTAAACCGCGTGCCGCAAGAATTGTGGTGCGCGCTCATTCAAGCCGACAGCAAAAACATCCTGGTGGATTGCGGCGTAGGCAATAAGCCAAATGCCTTGCGCGAGGCCCAATACGATGTGCGCCAACCCAACGGCCACTTGCTGGATGATCTGGCCCGGCATGGCGTGCAACCCGATAATATCGACATCGTCATCTTCACCCATTTGCATGGCGATCATTCGGGTTGGGCCACAACCTCTCCCCCCAACCCCCTCCCCTCAAAGGGAGGGGGCGTGCCGACTTTTGCCAATGCGCAATATTACGTGCAGCGGCAAGAGTACGAGGATGCCACCCACACCAACGAGCGCACGCGCAACACCTACTTCTCGCACAACTTTGTGCCGCTAAAAGAACACGGCGTTTTAGAGTTATTGGATGGCGATACCCAAATCACCCCCAGCGTGCGCGTGGTGCACACCCCCGGCCACACCGCTGGTCACCAATCCGTCATCATCTCTCCCCCATCTCCCATCTCTCAATCTCCCTATCTGCTTCTCGGCGATATGGCCTCGTACATGATTCACTTTGCCCGCCTGCCCTGGGTCACCAGTTACGATGTGTTGCCGATGCTGACGATTGAAACCAAACGCGAATGGCAGCAGTGGGCCTACGATCACAACGCCACGCTCATCTCGTGCCACGACACCCAAATGCCCGTCGGCAAACTTATCCGCGACGACAAGGGCTACTTCAATGTCATTGCTCACGCAATCCCTAATCCCTAATCCCTAATCACCAATTACTAATTACTATCTGCCATGCCCTTCACCTTCCAAAAACTCTCCATCCCCGATGTCGTCCTCATTCAACCGCGCTTATTCAAAGACAGCCGAGGCTTCTTCCGCGAGACCTTCAAGGCCTCCGAGTTCGCTGCCTTTGGCTTGCCCACCACCTTTGTGCAAGGCAACCATTCGCATTCGGCACATGGCGTTGTGCGCGCCTTGCACTACCAAAAGAACCCGCAAGCTCAGGGCAAATTGCTGGCCGTTACGCAAGGCGAAATTTTTGATGTGGCCGTAGACATTCGTGTCGGCTCGCCCAGCTATGGGCAGTGGGTGGCCGAGGTGCTATCCGCCGAGAATGGCCACATGCTCTACATCCCCGCAGGCTTCGCCCATGGCTTCTGCGTCCTCAGTGCTTCGGCAGACCTGAGTTACCAGGCCACCAGCGAATATGCGCCGCACTTGGAAACCGGCATTTTGTGGAACGACCCCGCCATTGGCATCGCCTGGCCCATCACCACCCCCATCCTCTCGGCCAGAGACTTGGCCTTGCCGCCGCTGGCCGAAGCCGACAACAACTTTGTTTTCGAAGCGGCGAGATTAGAGATTGGAGATTAGAGATTGGAGATTACCCGCGCTACTCATCCCTCATCCCTCATCCCTCATCCCTCTTTTCGCGTTTTGCTGATTGCGCTCTTGCTCCTCGTCACGGCCTGTTCGCAGCGGCGGGGCGCAGTCCTCATCGCTTGGCATACGTTGGATGGGGCCAAAGAGCGAGCATTACTCAAGTTAGTAGACCGCTGGAACGCGACCAACGCCGACGGCACCGTGATTGTGTTGGAGCGGCGCGATTTGGAGACCTTGCACACCAGTGTGCTAAACAGCCGCGCCACCAACGCCCTGCCTGCGCTCATGCTGGTGCGGCCTATGCAGGCGGCGGTGTATCAACAGCAAGGTTTTCTGGCTCCGCTCGATACCTACATCAACAACCCCGAAACAGGCTGGGATGAAACCGATGCCAAAGACCTGTTCCCGTTTGTGCGGGCGGCGGGCCAAACCCCACAACGCGAGACAGTGGGCCTGGCCTTTGGCGGCAGGGCGCGCACTTTGATCTACAACCAAGATAGTTTGGCACAGTTGGGCATAGAGGCGTTGCCGCAAACCTGGAAAGCCATGAACGATGCCTGCGCGTTGGCGACCAATCGCATTCAAAACACGTTTTGCTTTTCGGTGTTGGTGACTCACCAAACGCTGGAGGATTGGACAGCCGCGCGCGGCGGGCAATTGGTGTCGGGCGATGACACCCTCATGCAAGTGACGACGGATGTACCGACCGGCGTGATGAATAGTTTGCAGAGCTATTTGCAATCGGGTCAGGCTTACCCCACGCCCGGCGCGGCAGATACGCGTGCGCAGTTTGCAGCAGGGCTTACCCCCTTCGCCTTTGCGTGGAGCGACGAGATCGCCGCTTATCGCAGCGCCATCCGCCAAAGCGAGAATTTTGATTGGCGCGTGGCGGCGTTGCCCAACGATGAAGGCCAACCTGCCGGGGCCACGATGCAAAACGCGTTGTGGGTTCTCCTCAAAAACGACGCGGGCAATGCTGGGCGTGAAGAAGCCAGTTGGCAATTTGTAAAGTGGCTGCTGGACGAGGCGCAAACCGCTGAGTGGGCCAGCGAGACGGGTGAGCTGCCCGCACGCACCTCGGCATTGGCGCGGCTGGCGGCCAACCCAACCGTAGACCCGCTGTTCATCAGCGCCGCGCAAACCCTGGCCCCCATTGCCCGACCCGAGCCGTTGATTAGCGGCTGGGGCTGCGTGCAGTCGGCGCTGTCGGCGGGCATGCGTACCCTGTTCGAGAGCAAGCCCATCACCGAAACCGTGCAAGTCATGCAACTGGGCGCGCAGTCGCAGTTAGGCTTCGATTGCACGTTGCGATAGCAAGAACAAACCAGGTTTTTTCAAAAAACCTGGTTTGTTCTTGCTATCGCGTCTCTATGGAAACCAAGTCGGTTGCCACGCATCCGTCAGCAGCCTGCGTCGCTCACTCGAAGTGCTGCTCACCAGCCACACTTCTGGCACGGCGTTGGGCGTGTTCAAATCCCAGCGCAAAGAGGCCAGCCATTGCCCATCCGCGCTCCAACTGATTGCGCCGTAGTTGATGCCCGCGTCCTCTGTCAGTGCTCGCGCGTTTGTGCCATCCGCACTCGCTACCCAGATTTGCGAACCCAATCCCGCCAACTGGCTGCGAGACTGACGGCCAAATGCAATGCGGTCTCCGCTGGGCGACCATACGCCCAGAATGTCGTTGGTTGCGGTCAGCGGCAGCGCGGGCGTAATCACGTTGCGGGCCAAATCGGCTCGCAGCAATTGGTTGTAGCGCCGGTCGTCCACTGGCACCAACTCCGAATAAATCAGTTGTGCGCCATCCGGCGACCATGTGCCCGAATCGCCATACACGCTGGGCAGTTCAATTTGGTCTGCTGTCGCAATATCGGCCACAATCACTGCACTCTGGGTCGAGTCATAAAACGCCAGCTTGTCGCCCACCGGCGACCAGCGCGGCAAAAAGCCCAAGCGCTGCGAATCTTCGATCAGCGGGTAAGCATTCTTGCTACCCACATCCAACAAGTAAATGCGCGATGGCCCCGGCGAGTTGCCCAGCTTGCCTTTAATCAAGTTGTGCTGCTCAAACGCAATACGCGTGCCATCCGCAGACCAAGCCGGGTATTGGCACACTTGGTCATCGCAGCGCAGCAATGCCTCTCTGCTCGTGCCATCCGTGTTCACCAGCCACAAATCCATCGCGCCATCGGCATCGCGCTTGGCGGCATAGGCCAGGCGTGTGCCGTCTGGGCTGATGGCGTACGAATGCACGCCAAACGGCTCGGAGGTGAGGCGTTGCACAGGCGAGTTAGGCTCCAGCCCTGTGACATACACATCCGATGCCGCATTGGCAGGCGAGAGATAGGCCAAACGCGGGCGGCCTGTGCGAAAGCGAATCACCTGGTCGCGCAACACACTGCGCCCGCGCATGCTGGTGGCCCCAGCTTTGATGATGAGTTGATAGTCCGTATCCGGCAGCAACGCCGCCGAAGGCACAAACGAGGCAGTTGCGCCGCTCCAGCGCAGCGTGCCGGGGGTGGCGGGTTGCAAGCTCACCTTGCCCTCCAATGTGCTGGTTAGCATGGGTTCGCTAAAGGTTAAGCTGATGAGGCTGCGAGCAGGCACATTTTGGGCGTTGGCCGCTGGCGTGCTGCGAATAATTTGCGCGCCCACTTGGTCGCCCCGCAGCAAGAAGAATGCAAAGCCCAACACCAACACAGCCACAACACTCCAAACAGTTTTATCCAACCGGTCAATACGCATGGCTCTATTTTGCCATTTAGAATCTTGTGGCACATGGATAACCAAGTTTCGTCAGTCTCGTTTAGTTGGCGTTTGCCAGACAACACGCGCACCACCGTTACGTTTAGCGCCGAAGCCAAAGCCTATGACGAATCACGAGATCGCATCATCATCGTCTTGCAAACCTTGCTATTGCCGTTGGATGAAACCCTGGATGCGACGACGACGACGTTGATCCAAAGCCTGATAGGCAAGTGGGTGCAAATCCCATCTGAAGCAAAGTCGGGCATGACATTGCCGCTGAAGTACGAAACGCTGACCGGGCACATCCGCTACTTTTACGCCGAAGACCCGCGCACGATTGTCAAGCCACCCAAGCCAACAAAAGGATTCCAGGCTTCAGCCGGTTAAGAATGCCTCTTCGACCCAATGCTGTAACCGAGTCGGTAGCCGGCTAAAGCCTGGAATCCAGCACGCAGCCAACCATGAAACGACAAACCCACAACGCGCTGGCGTATTACCAATTCGATTCACTAGATTCTCCGCGCATTGCACATGGCGTGTTCACGCGCCTCGGCGGGGTCAGCGAGGGCATCTACGCCTCGCTCAACCTCAGCCGTAGCACCGGGGATGCTGCCGAGCCGGTGAACGAAAACCGCGCGCGCATGAATGCGACGTTTGGTTTGCCCTACGAAGATACGCTGACCAGTTGGCTGGTGCACGGCAACCGCGTGCGCGTGCTGAGCTGGGATGACCGCAGCCAGAACGATGTTCACGCCGATGCGATGGTGACGCAGACGCCTGGCCTCGCGCTCACCCTGCGTTTTGCGGATTGCGTGCCGGTGCTGTTTTACGACCCCATCCAAAAAGCCATTGGCATCGCCCACGCTGGTTGGCCGGGCATCGCCTGCAACGTGTTGCGCGAAACCGTTGCGACGATGCAGGCTGCGTTTGGCAGCCAGCCGCAAGGCCTTGTTGCGTGTGTAGGGCCATCCATTGGCCCAACCAAGTTCGAGGTGGGGCTAGACGTGGCCGAGAAAATACAAGCTGCTGTGCCGGAGGATGTGACGCTGGCTCACCCTGATCCACAAAAGAAATATATGAACTTGTGGCGTGCCGCCCAAGCCCAGCTAAATGCGTGTGGCGTGCAGCAGGTGGAGATTGCGGGCCTTTGCACCGTCAGCAATACGCACGAATGGTTTTCGCATCGGGCAGAGCAGGGCAAGACCGGGCGGTTTGGGGCGATGATCCAAATGACCTAAAAATTCACCACAGAGACACGGAGGGCACAGAGTTAAATAAAATCTTTGTGCCCTCTGTATCTCTGTGGTGTAAATAAATGTCCCTACGCAGATTCGAACTGCGATTTACGGCTTCGGAGGCCGGCACTCTATCCATTGAGCTATAGGGACTTGAGAATCCTACAAATGAACTTCCCGGAGGTTCAGAACCTCCGGGAAGTTCATTTGTAGCTTACGCAGCAAATTTTACCAGTCTCAGTAGTTAAAAAAGATAATCAGACGATAGGCATGG
>JAYTNY010000026.1:0-12182 GCA_043748055.1 Roseobacter sp. | reverse complement strand
CCCAGCCAAAGCGCCCGCTGCCCGCGAACAGGTTGCGGTCAAAGCCATCGTGCATGCCAAAGGTGAAGGCGCTGATGCCGAAAGGCAACACCGCGTCGTCGATCAGTGGGCGCGCATCTTTGTTGGCGGGCGCGCGCAAATCGCTGCCGCGCACAGCGCCATCTTTGAAGGCATACGACTGCACGCGCACGGTTTGGTTGGGGTCGCCGATTTTGCCCGCCCAGTTGCCGCCCTCGGTAATGCGCAGGGGCGTGCCCGCCAACACGCGCCAACCGTTAGCCAGCGTCACATCAGTGTTGGCGATGGCGGTGTTTTGGGCGATGATCTCTGGCGAAATGCTGGGGCGCAACGGCGGGGGCGGCGGCACCGGTGGTGCTGGCGCAGGCCCCATCGAAACGGCCTGCACAAATTGCGCCGAGACAAAACCTGCTGTGCCGCCGGTGGTGACGACTGGCAGCCATTGGCCCGCAACGCCAAGCTTGGGGAGGGTGCTCTCGGCGGGTTCGCGCACGCACAAGAAGCTGGCATCGGTGAGGGTGAAGATGAGCGTGCCGCCCGCTGCTGCACGCAAGTTGAGGCCGCCCGTGCCAGGCGTCACTTGCACAATGGGGCGCGCGTCGGGTTCGAGCATTAAAGCCCTCTCCCTCGGAGGGAGAGGGTTGGGTGAGGGCAGCGTAACCGCAACGCGGCTTTTCTTGTGCGGCGCACTAACCTTTTGCTTTGGGTTTGGGTTTGGTTTTCTTTTGATGGACATAGATGCCTGCGACATATCCTGTGTTTCCCTTGTTATCGCGCACGCGAATCCATTTGCCGCGCACGCCCATTTTCTTGAGCGCAGTAGCTTCGGATTCGACGATGCTGAGCGGGGTGTTGGGCCGCAGCTCGGCCACAATTTTGCCGGTGCTGGGTTTGCTGCGCAACGAAGGCGAGGGCGGGTTCTTGATACCGCTGGCTTTGGCTGGGCGGTTTACCACCAGGGTGATGGGGTTCCACGGCGGCTGAATCTCGCGTTTGCGTGCAGGCGTTGCTACAACTGCGCGCGTGCGCGTGATCTTGCGCACATCCGCGCCCTTGGGATGCACGAGCCATGCGGCTACAAAGCCCTGGCTGCCATTGGTGGCGACGTTGAGCCAAGCGCCTGGCTGGCCGAGTTTGGGGCGGGCAGTGGCCTCACTTTCGACCAAGCCCAATTCGAAGTTTGCAGGCAGGCGTTTGATGATGCTGCCGCTGAGCGATGGTTGATTGCGGAGTGCTAAGCCACCCATGGCGATGATGTCGGGATCGTTGTTGACGACAACGGTGAGTGGGCCAGATGGTGGTGTGGGCGTGGGCGGTTGTGCAGGCCCATCAAAAAAGACGATGTGGGAAATGATTCTTGCGGCATCACCCACAAAGCTGTAGCGTTTGGTAATTGGGTGCGCGCCATCTGCGGCAAAAAGCGGGTCGCAGACGAGATAGTCGTTGCCCGCACGCCCAACCAGCAGCACCCAGTGCTCTTGGAAGAGAGGTGAAGGCGATTGATCGAGCTGCACAAGAACGGCTTTGTTCGCGTCCAGGCTGGCGTTGATGCGATCCATCGGCGCGGGTGTGCCGCTGCAATAAACCCGGTCTGCATAGCGCATACCGGGCTGGGCGCGGTCTAGTGCATTCACGACGATGAGGTTGCGCGTGGCTCCGGCATAGCCCACGCCAGGGCCGAGCGATTTGAATTTCTGGTTGAGTGTAGCGGGTGTCTCGTTAAAGCCATAGCCGTTGCACAGCATGGTTAAACACGTGATGGTGCAGCCGTAGTTGCCAATGGTGCTGTCGGCCTCGCCAAAGCCCAGTTGCAGGCTGCTCCAGCGTGGGTCGAATTGGGAGAGAGGTTGGGTGTTGAACATAGGCTTTTGAAATTGTAGATGAGCTACGCGAATTTGGATTGCAGACGTTTTACCTGGATAGGTTTATTGCGTGCGCGGCGCACTCAGCCACAAACTAATGTCCAGCGCCTTCACCGAATGCGTCACCGACCCCGTCGAGATAAAGTCCACGCCGGTTGCGGCCACCTGCGCGGCGTTGTCAATCGTGATGTTGCCGCTGGCTTCTAATGCCACACGCCCAGCCACCAGTGCCACAGCTTTGCGCATGTCATCCGGTGTCATGTTGTCCAGCATGATGCGATCTACGTTCAGGCTCAATGCCTCGTGCAGTTCCTCAAAGTTGCGCACCTCCACTTCGATGGGGCGCTTGCGTGCGTCTTGTTCGCGCACGCGGTTCACCGCCGTCGTAATGCTGCCGCCGCAGGCGTCGATGTGGTTGTTTTTGATCATCACCCTATCGAACAAGCCGATGCGGTGATTGACCCCGCCGCCGATGGCAAATGCCAGCTTGTCGAGCGCGCGCAGGCCGGGCGCGGTTTTGCGCGTATCCAGAATTTTGGCGTGGGTGCCGCGCAAGGCCTCAGTGAATGCGTGTGCGGCGGTGGCGATGCCGCTCATGCGTTGCAAAATGTTCAGTGCGGTGCGTTCGCCGGTTAGCAGGGCGCGGGCCGGGCCAGTGACGGTGGCCAGAGTTTGCTTGGGCGCCACCATTGCGCCATCCGCCACCAGACGGGTGACAACGGCACGCTCGTCAAGCAGCTTAAACGCCAGCGTTGCCACATCCAGCCCAGCCAGCACGCCGGAGGCTTTGGCGACGAAGCGCCCGTCCAGCCACAGGTCTTCGGCTACGGTGCAGTGGGTGGTTACGTCGCCATCGCCGATGTCTTCTTCTAAAGCGCGGCACACAATCTCGGTCAGTTCAAAAAGTGTAGGTGTCATAGTCAAATTAGTTTTTATTGCTTGCGGCAAACAACCAGCTGTTTTTCTGATTGCGGCCCAAACTGCGTTTCGTCGTATGTGCCGAACTTCGCTTCAATCTCAAATCCGTTGTAGCACAACAACGCATCCAGCTCTTGTGGGAAATACATGCGCATGTTGAGTTCACCTGCAATTTCATCAAGTTGCCCTGGCAATTTGTAAAAAGTTTGAACATGGTTGATCTGCGTGTCGGCGGCATACTGGTTCAACGAGGTGACGAGGATTTCGCCCATGCTATTTGGATCCAAGTATCTCGAAAACTCGCGCCGTGCAGATGAGGCGACCAACAAGCTGAGATTTGGCACAAAGACATCGACGATGAATCGCCCATTCTTGCTCAGATGGTTTTGCACGCACTTTATGCATGCCTCAAAGTCTGCATGAGTTAGCAAATGGCAAAGTGTATTTGCAGGTAGAAAGATCATGTTGAACTGCTGACTCAAATCAAAGCTGCGCATATCGCCTTCGACCCAACTGATTTGCGCATGAGCCGCTTTTGATTTTGCTCGGGCTTCATTCAACATGGCTGTAGTGAAATCAATCCCAGTCATGGCAAAGCCGTGTTTTGCTATGAGTATCGTTAAGCGCCCGGTGCCGCAGCCCAATTCCAGAATGGGGCTGCCACAGCGTTCAGCCCAACGCAGCCAAAAGGGCAAGTCATTCCCATGATCGGGCAGAAGCAAATCGTAGTGCTGTCCGTTGTGATAGATTAAGTCGTTCATGGTGGGACAACTATAGGCGATTCATTCAGCTATATTTACACACATGCCCCTCACTGCCCAAGTCGCGCTCTTCAGCCAAGCCATAGACAAACCATTGACCTATCTCATCCCCGAAAACTTGGCGGTGCAGGTGAAGGCGGGTTGCGCCGTAAGCGTGCCGCTGCAAAACCGCCTCACCAGTGGGGTGGTGCTTTCGATCAGCGATGCCCAATCTCCAATCTCTAAACTCAAATCTCTCATCTCTCTTCTAGACGAAACGCCCGTGTTGAACAGCACGCGTTTAGCGTTGGCGCAATGGATCGCTGCCGAGTATTGTGCGCCGCTGGGCCGCTGTTGCGCGCTCATGGTGCCGCCGGGGTTTACGCCCAAATCTTCGGTTGTGTATTCATTGGCCGATGACAAAGCCAGCGCGCCCACGATGATGAACTCGATGTTTGCCACCACACGCCTGCGCATTATTGCTGCGTTGCAAATACGCGGCGCTGTGACCGAGAAGAAGCTGAAGCTGCTGCTGAAGGACACCAAAGACTGGCAGAGCGATTTGAACAAACTGCTGAATGAAGGCGTGGTCATCAAGTCCTCCACCTTGCAGCCGCCTATTGCCCAGGCCCGCAAAACCACGTTGGCCCAATTGCTTATTTCCGAGGCTACGCTGGACATTGTGCAAAACAATTTGCGCGAGGACGCCGCCAAGCAACCCCGCCGCGCCCAAGCCATTCAGCGCCGCATGGCTGTGCTAGATTACTTGCAGGCTCGCAACGGCTTGGCCTGGGCCGATTGGATTTTTGCCGAGACCGGTGCGAACCGCCCCGATCTGCAATGGCTGGCCGAGCAAGACTATGTGCTGCTGGGCGATGCCGAACGCTGGCGCGACCCGCTGGCCGATATTGATTACGTGGTTAAAACCGCGCCGCCACTGACGGAAGATCAGGAGCGGGCGTGGGAGGCAATTCGGAAGGGATTAGTGGTTGGTGATTGGGGATTGGCGCAATCACCAATCACCAATCACCAATCACCCTATTTCCTCTTGCGCGGCGTCACCGGCTCTGGCAAGACCGAGATTTACATGCGCGCCGTGGATGCGGTGTTGCAGCAGGGCAAGGGCGCCATTGTGCTGGTGCCAGAGATTAGCCTGACCCCGCAGACGGCGCGGCGCTTCTTAGAGCGCTTCCCCGGCAAGGTCGCCCTCATCCACAGCAAGCTAAAACCTGGCGAGCGGTTTGACACTTGGCGGCGCATTCGCAGCGGTGAGTTGCCACTGGTCATCGGTGCCCGCTCGGCACTGTTTGCGCCGCTGCCCAGCGTGGGCGTGATTGTGCTGGACGAGGAGCACGACCCCAGCTACAAACAAGGCCAAGCCCCGTACTACGACACGCGCCGCGTCGCCATGCGCTATGCCGAGCAAACCGGCGCAACATTAATTTTTGGCAGTGCCACCCCCTCTTTAGAAGTGATGGAAATGGCGAACGACGAACGACGAGCGACGAGCGGAACACGTTCGACACTCGACACTCGTCATTTGACATTTCTGGAGTTGCCCAACCGTGTGCGCGGTCACGTCAATCGTATTGCCGATCAACAGGCGCGTCTGGGTATTCACGCAACGCACATCCCCGAAACACAGGCGGTGGCTTACCAGCCGCTGCCGGATGTACACCTGATTGACATGCGCGCCGAGTTGCGCGGCGGCAACACTGGCATGTTCAGTGGCGCGCTGCACATTGCATTGGCCGAGACGCTGCAACGTGGCGAGCAAGCCATCTTGTTTTTGAACCGCCGTGGCAGCGCCAGTTGCGTGGTGTGCCGAGACTGCGGCCACGCGTTGCGCTGCCCCAACGACGACACGCCTCTGACCTTGCATGTGAGCAGTGATCAGAGAGCTTTGGGCAATGAGCAAAAAGGCTCAAAGCCCATGGCTCAAAGCTCAAAGCTCAAATGCCACCAGTGCAACCACACCGAACCGGTGCCGGCTATTTGCCCGGCCTGCCGCAGCCCACGCATTCGGTTTATTGGCATCGGCACCCAAAAAGTGGAACAGGTCATTGCCGAGCAATTCCCCAAAGCCCGCGTGGTGCGCTGGGACAAAGACGCATCACTCTCGGCATCGGCAGACCAAATGTTGCAGCGCTTTGTAAACCGCCAGGCCGATGTGTTGATCGGCACGCAGATGATTGCGAAGGGCTTGGACTTGCCGCTGGTCACATTGGTCGGGGTGATTTTGGCTGACGTGGGGTTGTTCCTACCAGACTTCCGCGCCAGCGAGCGCGTGTTTAACCTGCTGGAGCAAGTGGCAGGCCGCGCGGGTCGCGGGTTGCTGCCGGGCAAGGTGTTTGTGCAGACCTACAACCCCGACGCACCCGCCATCCAATTTGCCAGCAAGCACAACGTAAAAGGCTTTGTGAAATACGAGCTGGCGCAACGCAAACAATTAGACCTGCCGCCGTTTACGCGGCTAGTGCGCTTCGAGGTAACGCACACCAGCAACGACGAAGCCCGCCTGCAAGCCGAGGCGCTGGCCCGCCAACTGCGCCCTCGTGTGCCCCAACGCACCGATGTGATTGGCCCGGCCCAGGCTTACTTCGCCCGCAAAAACAAACAATTTCGCTGGCAAATTCTGGTGCGCACCCAATCCCCTGCCACCCTGCTAAAAAATTTAGACGTGCCGCGTGGGGTTATTGTGGATGTGGACCCGGTGAGCGTTTTGTGAATGGGGATTGGTGATTCCCTAATCACCAATCCCCATTCACCAATCCCCATTCACCAATCACCAATCACTGAACCTTCAACGCTTCCGCCACCACCGCAAAGCGGGCTACGTTGGGGGTGGATGAGGTGAGCGTGACATCGAACGGCAACACTTGCTTAGGTTGCACAGCGTCGTCGCTCAGCACCAGGTAGCGGTAACCCACCACGCGGTTGTTCTCGTCAAACGTCGTCACAATGAGGCGGACTTTGCGCGCGGCGGCTTCATCCTCGTTGGTCACTTCGCCGGTGATGCGGTACTGGTTGCCTGCGGGCGCCCCCGCCTGCTTGGTAATTTGCACATTGGCGTAACGAATAGCTGGGTCAATGGACTCGCCGCGAATGGGCTTCACTTCTACGCGAGAAATTGTGGGTGGTGGATCGGTGAACAACACGCGGAAGGGCGCGCTGCCGTTGGGCGGAATCACCTCAAGCGAGACATACAGCGTGGCGTTTTTTAGCACGTTGTTGGAGTCGTCCATTAAGTTGATCTGCAACTGCACGTTGTTGAGCGAGGTCTGGCCGGGGTTGAACACCTCGCCCAAACATTCAAAGCTGCCTGCCGCGGTGCGAAAAAAATTCTCGCCCCGAATTTGGAAGGGCACCGGCGTGGGCGAGGGCAACAGCGCACTGTCTTGCAGCGGCTGTTGTGCGCCGCCGCCCACCGGAATGAAAAGCGATTGCCCGACTTGTAATTTGGTCGCGTCTAAATTGTCGTTGGCGGCCACAATGTCTTGCACGCTTACGTTGTAGCGGTTGGCAATGGGGATGAGCGTATCACCCGGCTGCACAACATAGACAACGGCGGTGGGCGTTGCCAGCGGCACATTGGGCGGCGGCG
The DNA here is from genome assembly GCA_043748055.1 of Roseobacter sp. Classification (GTDB taxonomy): domain Bacteria; phylum Chloroflexota; class Anaerolineae; order J036; family Brachytrichaceae; genus JANMVQ01. The sequence goes on along the minus strand of JAYTNY010000026.1, from coordinate 5,040 downwards.
GCGTGGCGGGCGCAAATGTAGGCGTAGCGCGCAAGGTAGCTGTGGGCCGCGCCGTGGGCAATGCCAATGTAGGCGCTGGCGAGGGCGTAACGTCTGCGGCTGGGCTGGCGGAGCAGGCCGCTAACGCAAAAGCCAAAATCAAAATGAATGAATAGTGCGGATGGGGCAGGCGTGATCGGGACAAATGAGCCATGTCTTGAAAGATTATACTGACGCAATGCGTCGAGCTGTGTTGCCGTTTATTGTGCTGGTGTTGGTTGTGATGGGTTTAAGTTGGAGCATGGCGACCACTATCCAACACGCGGAGTTGACAACGACGCTGGCCCAAGCCATCCCCGAAGTGATGCAGGGCGCAGCGCAACCAAATGCGCAACCGGCCCAACACATTGCAGCCGCCCCCTTGTTAGACAGCACATTGGCGAGTTACAAGCCAGCCTTGCGCACTCCGTTTGTGGATGATTTGGCGCGGCACGCCAACGCCCCACGCTACGAGATTGACTTGGTGCTGGACACTACCATGCGCCAGATCACCGGCAAGCAAACGGTGCGCTACACCAACCAGACCGCGCAACCGCTGAGTGATTTGGTGTTGCGGCTATACCCCAACACGGGTTACATGGGCGGCAAGATGACGTTGGGACAAGTGAAGTTGGGCGCGCTGCAAGCGGCTTGGTCGTGGTCATTGGCAGATCGGTCGGCTGTGCGTGTAAGTCTGCTGAAAAATATTGCGCCCGGCGAGGTCATCACGCTGAGCCTGGAGTTTGTGATTACTGTACCCGACGACCCGCGCCGCACGGGCTATCTCACGTTTGGCGCCTTTGATGGGTTGTGGGCGTTGCCAAACGCCTATGCCATGATTGCACCGCGTGTGGGCAACCGCTGGCAGGTGGATCAAGCTCCGAACTTTGGGGACATTGTGTTTTCGGAGATGGCGTTGTATCGCGTCACGCTGCACGCGCCATCCAGCTACAAAGTGGTGGCAACCGGTGCATGCCAGGCCGATGGGCTAAACCCCTTTGCGACGACGACGTGCATGGCTGGCCCGGTGCGAGACTTTGCCCTGCACCTGAGCGAGAACTACGACGTGGCGACAACGACGGTGAACAGCATCGTCGGTGAGCCGGTGCAGCTCATCAGCTACTTTTTGCCGCAGCACCGCGCTGCCGGTGAACGGGCGTTGGATATTGCCGCGAACGCCCTCGGCACCTACGAAAAGCGGTTTGGCGCTTACCCGTATGCCGAGCTAAAACTGTTTGCCACCACGACCTCAGCGGGCGGCATCGAGTATCCCAATTTGGCGGGCGTGCTCTATAAGTTTTACGATGGCAACGATGATTACTTTGAATGGCTGGTGGCGCACGAGGTGGCGCATCAGTGGTGGTACAACCTGGTTGGCAGCAACCCCATCACCGAACCCTGGCTGGATGAATCCTTAACGCAATACAGCGCGTTGCTTTACATGGAAGACCGCTATGGGGTGGAGGCGGCGCAGAAATATCGGGCGCGCTACTTCACCGATCGGTTTGCGCAAGAGCGCAGAGAACGCGGCGACCGACGCGTGGGCCAGCCCACCGCCGCCTTCCCGCGCTGGACGTATTTCCCCATTGTTTATGGCAAGGGGCCGTTGTTTTTTGATGCGGTGCGCAGCCGATCTGACGATGCGCGTTTTGCGGCGTGGCTGCGAGCGTATTACGAGCGCCATCGCTATGGCACGGCGCAGGCGAGTGATTTGCTGCAAGCGGCTGATGAGGCCGATCTGGGGTCAATCGCTCGTGCGGCGTATGACGAATGGATTTTGGGCAAAAAGTAAATGGATAGCACAACCTCTCTTTCACACCCCTTCTCACAACCTCTTTTACAAATCTCGACAGAGACTTTCTTCGCGTGTGATCTGCGGGTGGGCGCGGTTACGGGCTGCGAGTTGAACACAAAGGCGCGCAAGCCTGCCTACAAATTGACGATTGATTTCGGTGAACTGGGTCCGCGCACCAGCAGCGCACAACTCACCGCGCTCTACACGCCAGAGCAATTGCTGGGGCGGCAAATCGTAGCGGTCATCAATTTTGCGCCACGCAATGTGGCAGGCGTAGAGAGCCAATGCCTGGTGCTGGGCGTAGACACACCCGGTGGCGTGGCGCTGCTGGCGATGGAGCGAACGGTGGAAAATGGGAGCCGGGTGTATTAGCCGAAAGACCCCCGACCCCTAAAGGGGTCGGGGGTTCCGAAGCGAAACTCAACTCAACTTCACGTCCAACGCCCCCATCAATTCTTTCAGTTGTGCCACGCTGGTGGCGCTGGCGATTGGGGCGGTGATGCTGGGCCGATGCATCAGCCAGGCCAGCGCGGCTTGCCCTACGGTGCAGTAGTGCGTCTCAGCTATCTTTTCCATCTGCGCCAACGCGGCCCAACCCGCGTCGTTCATGTAGCGGCTTTGCACGCCGCTTGCGCGCGGGGTGTTGGGCATGGCTTGCCCAGCGCGATATTTGCCGCTGAGGAAACCGCTGGCGAGCGACGAGTAGGGAATGCAGCCAATTTGATTTGCCAGCAGCACGGGTTCCAGATCGCGCTCATAGTCCTCACGTTTGACAAAGTTGTAAAACGGCTGGGTGCATTCGTAGCGGGCCAGGTGGTGTTGGGCGCTGATGTCGTTGGCCTCTTGCGTCCGCGCACCGGTGTAGTTGCTGCTGCCGATGACGCGGGCTTTGCCCTGTCGAATCAAATCGTCGTAGGTGCGCAGGGTCTCTTCCAACGGGGTGTTGGCGTCGTCGATGTGGCTTTGGTAGAGGTCAATCACATCGGTCTGCAAGCGCTTCAGCGAATCCTCGACCGCTTGCATGATCCACGCGCGGCTGAGGCCCTCGCCAAGCCCATCCTGGGCCGGCATTTTGCTGCCGACTTTTGTGGCGACGACGACTTTGGTGCGGTTGCCGCGCGCCTTCATCCAGTTGCCCACAATCGTCTCGCTCTCGCCGCCGGTGTGGCCGGGCGCCCATGCCGAATACACATCGGCGGTGTCGATGAAGTTGCCGCCGAGATCAAGGTAGGCATCGAGGACTTGGAACGATGTGGCTTCGTCAATCGTCCAGCCGAACACGTTGCCGCCGAGGCAGAGCGGCGTCACGCGTAAATCGCTTTGGCCAATTTGTCGGTGTTGCATGACTAATTCTCCAACATCACTTCAATCGTGGCAAATCATTTGGATGGAGCTAATGGAGCTGATGGAGCTGATGGATTGAAACCGACGCTGCAGAAGCTCCTTGATTGCAGGTGTGGGGGCCAAATTGAAAGCTAACTTCTGATACTGATTTGCTTCCTGGGTGTGCCCACATCGCCGATGCAGATCGGCCAATACCGCCGACCACATGTAGGAGCCTGCCAGCCACGTCGGCGGTTCCAAGCCTTCGAGAACTGCAAGCCCGGCAGCGGATCCTTTCCATTCAGCAATTGCAATCGCGCAATTCAGCTTGTGTATCGGTGAGGGTTCGATTCGCTCCAATAGCATATAGCACTCCACCACACTCTCCCAACGCGTCTTGTGAAACGAAGGAGCAAGGCAGTGTTCCGCCGCGATTCCTGCCTCGGCGTGATACCGCGAATAAACATTGCCTTGCGCGGATTTAGCCAACCACATCAGCCCGATCTTTATTTCCTCTTGATCCCACAGATTTCGATTTTGCTCCTCTAGCAGAAGCAACCCGCCAGATGCGTCTTGGCGCGCGGTCATCCGCGCCGAGTGTAAATAGATCAAAGCCAGCAGCGCAAAGGTTTCAGCATCTTGTCCTACTGGGTGTTCCGCCAAAATAGTTGCCAATCGTTTCGCTTCGCTACAAAGCTCGCGGCGAATAGCCATCTCCGCATGCGAGGATAAGTAGCCCTCGGTGAACAATAGATAGATGATCTTACGTACGGCAGGCAGCCGTGATTGATAGTGTTCGCCAGCAAGTTCATCGAAGTAAGGCGGAAGTTCTCTCAAACGATTTCGAGCACGACTGAGCCGTTTGTAGGCATTTTCTTCACTGATAAATAACCGATGCGATATTTCCCGAATGTCGAAGCCGCACAGAGTTTTTAGAGCCAATACCAGTTGAGATTGCGCGGGAATTCCCTCATTGCAACAGACAAATAACATTCGTAACAGATCGTCTTGCACTTCCCCCGTAAGGAAAAGCTCCGGACCGTTCTCCGGAGCTCCAAAATTGTTCACAGCGTTCAACGTGAGAATGCGACGACGGCGCGTTCGTTGACGCAACTCGCCCATAAGTTCGTTGTGCGCCACGCGAAACAACCAAGCGGATGGATTGTTGGGCAACTCTGCCACTTTCCAGATTTCAAGTGCCGTCATCAAGGCGGACTGAACGGAGTCCTCAACAACCTCGATGTTCTTTACGCCAACGCGGCGCACGAGCGTGGACACCAGCCGGCCATATTCATGCCGAAAGAAGTTTTCAACCAGTTGGGAAGCGCTCAAGGTGTGTGAATCTCGATGACCTCAACGCCAGATCCTGGGCCTACCAGTCCTGGGCATTCACGAGCGACCATGATTGCTTCTTCCAAGTTCTTTGCCGAGACAATCATGTAACCGCCCACAAGCTCTTTGATCTCTACAAACGGTCCGTCTGGCATAGGCTCTACAGTGACTAATCTTCCTGCACCGAGTTTCCCGCCCATATCAACAAGATTCTCCTTAAATTTCTTTTGCCAAGCGCCGAACTTGGCATACATCTCCTGCATTTGGGTGGGAGAGGGGCCGTCATCGTTTCCGCCTGGCAGACTTCGCTGGATACATAGGAATTTGGACATTTTTTTGTTCTCCTAAAGAATTCTGACGTTCAATGTGACCGTCATCCTATAAGACGCGCGAGCAAGCCGATTTTGGACACATTTTGGACGCATATTGTGGCTACGTCAGTTGTGCAGTCCTACCCATTGTGGCCTAAAGCCCAATGGCATTGAATTAAGGCGAAACTCGGAGGTCGAGCCTTTAGGCGGTTAGTAGCGCGTGCCGCAAATTACGGCACGCGGCAAGTCACTAACCGGCTA
>JAYTNY010000025.1:0-12894 GCA_043748055.1 Roseobacter sp. | reverse complement strand
TGCGCTCAGGATGCTCTGCAAAGACTAAAGTTTGCGAGCGGGATGGGTTCGATAAGATGAGCCACAATCCCCCTCAATATGACTCAATCCGCAAATCCCCCAACCCAACGCATCTTCGACCTCGAGCAACCCCGCACGGCCACCATGCCCATCCACCCCGCCCACAAACAAGGCGGCTACCACTACGTGTTGCACCGCCGCCACACCGATAGCTTTGGCAGCGATGGTCCACGCAGTGGCGCGAGTGGCCTGATTGTGTGTGGTGAGCACACCGGCACGCACATTGATGCGCTGTGCCACCAGGCCGAGAACCTGACGCTATGCGGCGGCATCAAGGTGGACGCATCGGTGATGAACAGCGCGGGCTTCTCCAAGCACAGCGTAGACCAGATTGCGCCACTGGTTGCGCCCGGTGTGCTGTTGGATGTGGCGGCGCACCTCGGCTTGGCCGCGCTGCCAGAGGGCTACGCCATCAGCGCAGACGAGTTAAAAGCCTGTGCCCACAAACAGAACGTGACGATTGCACCAGGCAGCATCGTGTTGGTGCACACCGGCAACGAGCAACACTGGCACGACGAAGCCCGCTACCTAGCTGGCCCCGGGCTGCATGGCGATGCCTCGCGCTGGCTGGCGACGCAACACCCATTGGCGGTAGGCGCAGACAACATGGCCTGGGATGTGCTGGGCCTGAAGGACGAAGCCCTCGGTTGCACGCTGCCCGGCCACATTATTTTTCTGGTGCGCAGCGGGGTCTACATCATCGAGAATCTGAAGCTGGGCGAGTTGGCGGCAGCGGGCGTGCATCAGTTTGAGTTTGTGTGCGCGCCGCTGAAGTTTGTGGGGGCAACCGGGTCGCCGGTGAGGCCGGTGGCGATTGTGCGATAAGTTCAATGTCACAACTTCCTCCTCCGATGCGCTTTGAGCATCGCCAGCAATCGTTGCCGGATGGTATCCTTGCCGTGTGAAGCCTTACGTGTGGGATGAAGAAAAGAATCAACTTCTCAAATCTGAGCGAGACATTTCGTTCGAGGAAGCGATTGCAGCAATTGCGGGTGGAGCCGTTTTGGATATCGTAGAGCATCCAAATCAAGAACGATATCCGAATCAGCGAATCTTTATCTTGCAAATGCGAGCGTACGCGTGGCTTGTGCCTTTTGTTGAGGATGAAAACGACATTGCCTTGAAGACCATCATTCCAAGTCGCAAGGCAACCAAGAAGTATCTGGGAGGTGAAGACGATGGCGAAGAATCCGAATAGCGAGAATATAAATACGGACGAGGACATTCTCGATAGCTTTGAGCGTGGCGAGTGGCGCAGCGTTACCAAACTGCAAAGCGAAGTGCGCCGCTATCAAGAATATGCGTCATCGTGGCTCGAAGTCAACCGCCTCGTCAGCCTCACGTTACCTGCTCATGATTTTGAAAGACTCAAACAAAAAGCAGGCGAAGCAGGCATTTCATATCAAGCTCTGGTCGCTAATTTGGTTCGACAGTTTGTGACGGGGCAAATTCATACCGCTTTGTAAGAGAACTTCCTCGGCAAATTCACTTACTCCCGCCGCTATTCGCGCCGATACGCCTTGAGCAACGCCGCTGGCACACCGGCGGCCCGACCCGCGAACGCCAACGCCGCAATCGTCAACATATATGGCATCGCCAGCAGCACTTCGTAAGGCACAACGGTGATGCCTTCGGCTTGCAGGCGCAGTTGAATGGCCTGCAATGCGCCAAACAGCAGTGTGCCCAGCAACACCTTAAACGGCTGCCAGTTGCCGAAGATCACCAACGCAATCGCGATCCACCCGCGCCCGGCGACAATGCCAAACGTAAATGCGCCGAGTTGCGCCAGCGAGAGAAACGCACCGGCCAGCCCCATCAACGCGCCGCCCAGCATGAGCGCGAGATAGCGCACGCGAAAGACGTTGATGCCCGCCACATCGGCAGCCTCGGGGTTCTCGCCCACCGCACGCACCTTCAGGCCAAACTGCGTGCGATACAACAGCCACCACACCACGGGCGCAAGCAGGAATGCAAGGTAAGTGAGTAAGTAGTGATTAGTGATTGGGGCCAGTGCGTTTGATGTTGGCAATATCTGCAACGGCTTGAACGACTCGATGCTGGCCTGCGCGCCACCCGTGACGCCGAACAACACGCGATACAAAAACAAGGCCAGCCCACTCGTCAGCAAGGTAACGCCGAGGCCGGAGACATGTTGGTTTAGCCCAAACGTAACCGTGAGCAACGCGACCAACAAGCCGCACGCCACCCCCATCAACATCGCCGCCAGCACACCCAGCCACAACGAGCCAGACGCCGCCGCAACTGCAAAGCCCACAAACGCACCCAACATCATGGTGCCTTCGATGCCGAGGTTGAGCACACCCGCGCGCTCGGCCAACACCTCACCCAACGCGGCAAACAGCAACGGCGTTGCCACGCGCACAGTGGCGGCGAGGAGGGGGATGAGGAGCAGAGTGAAGAAATCCATTTTCTATTCGTAATGCGTCTTTCGTCTTGCGTTGGGTTAATTGCTGACCAACGCAAGACGCAGGACGCATTACGTTCTCCGCCTCCTCAAATAAAGCACCACCAGCGTCACCAGCAGCAGCGTGGCCTGCACCACATTGGCTAAATACGTGGGTACGCCCAGCGAACGCGCCACCTCTTGCGCGCCGTTTTCGATGAGGCCAATAAACAACGCCGAGGCCGCGATGCCAATAGCATTGAGGCCACCCAGCGTAGCCACGATGACCCCCGCCGTACCCAGCCCGCTGGCGCTTTCTTCGATGAGGCGATGATGCACGCCGCACACCTCGCCCACCCCGGCCAAGCCTGCAATCGCACCGCTTAACAGCGCGGCGGTCAGCGTGGTGCGGGTGATATTCACGCCGAGAAAGCGGGCGCTCTCGCGGCCCTGCCCCACCGCACGGAACTGCAAGCCCAGGCCGGTGCGGTTCAACATCCACCCAAACACAATGACGACGAGCAACGCCAACACAAACCCCAAATGCAGCCGCGAGTTAGCCAGCAGGATGGGGAACTGGGCGGTCTCGCTGATGTTGGGGGATTGCGGCATTTGGGTGATGGGGTTGCGCCACGGGCCATTCAGCAGGCCGCTGACCAGAAACAACATGATGGAGATTGAGAGCAAAGTCGTAATCACCTCGTCCACTTGGATGCGCGTTTTGAGCAACGCCGGAATAGCCGCCCACAGCGCACCCGCCACCATGCCGCCCGCAATCATCAGCGGCAGGGCAATCAGGGATGGCACGTCTTTGAGCATCGGCCCCAGCCAGGCCGCAAAAATAGCCCCGGCATACACCTGCCCCTCTGCGCCAATGTTGTAGTAGCCCGCGCTAAACGCAATCGCAACCGCAACACCTGTCAACAAAAACGGTGCCGCTTTAACGAGAATTTCGATGGCGGTGATGCGCGAGTTAAACGGCTCGACAAAAAAAGCATAGTACGCCGCAAACGGGTTGGCCTTTGCCAACAGGATGAGCGGCGCAGTGACGGCAAACGTGACCGCAAGCGCGATGAGCGGAAGCAGAAAAGCGGATCTGCGAAGTGAACTCTTCATGCGAATTTTGGAGTCCAGGCTTTAGCCGGTTAGTAGCTCTGCAATAGAGTGACTAACCGGCTAAAGCCTGGACTCCTTTTCTGTGAGGGCCTTCCCGGCCATCAACAACCCCAACTGCTCCGCTGTTGCCTCACGAGCAGGTAGCACACCCATGATGCGCCCCTCGAACATGACAGCAACGCGATCCGACAGCGCCAGAATTTCATCCAGGTCTTCGCTGATGAGTACCACGGCGGTACCGCGCGCGCGTTGCTCCAGCAGCTTGCTGCGCACATAATCGGTCGCACCCACATCCAGGCCGCGTGTGGGCTGCGCTGCCAAAATTAATTTGGGGTTGCGCGAGAGCACCCGCGCCAAAATCACCTTTTGCATGTTGCCACCGCTCAGCTTGCCGGCTGGGCTGCTAGGTGTGGCTTTGATGGCGTACTCGGCGATCATGCGCTCGGCGTTGAGCCGCATCTTCTGTTTGTCCAAACTGCCGCTGCGTGTGAAGTCGCTCAAATGCTCCAACGCCAAATTCTCGGCCACGCTCAGCGTGCCTACCACGCCGGTCTTGCGGTCTTCGGGGATACGACCCATGCCCGCTGCCGCTGCCCGCGCTGCGTTCAGGTTGGCAATACTCTCGCCCGCCAACGTGATCTGGCCCTGCGTAATGCGCCGCATGCCACCGATCACCTCGGCCAGCTCAGTTTGCCCGTTGCCGCTGACACCGGCAATGCCAAGAATTTCACCCGCGTTCACGGCCAACGAGACGCCGCGCAGGGCGGGCAGCTTGCGGTTGTTGAGGGCGTGGACTTGCGTGAGCATTAAAAGGCCCTCACCCCTAACCCCTCTCCCAATGGGAGAGGCGAAGGATGGTCGGCTCCCCTCTCCCGACGGGAGAGGGGTTGGGGGTGAGGGCAGCCTTTGCCCAATCATCATCTCCGCCAGCTTATTCACATCGGCATCTTTGGTTTCGATGTGGCCTGCCACCGCGCCATTGCGCAGCACCATGATGTGATCGGACACGGATAGAACCTCATCGAGATGATGCGAAATAAAAATGATGGACAAGCCTTGCGCCACGAGTTGTTTGAGTTCGATGAATAACGCAGTGGCTTCTTGCGGGGTCAACACAGCGGTTGGCTCATCCAAAATAAGCACGCGCGCATTGCGGTGCAGCGCCTTGAGGATTTCCACGCGCTGTTGTTCGCCCACACTCAGGCTGCGCACCAATGCAGCGGGGTTTACGTTCAGCCGGTAGCGTTGCGCCGTTTCGCGCACTTCGCGCTCGGCGGCAGCGCCATCAAACAACAGGCTTGTACCCACACCCAGCACCACGTTCTCGGCCACGCTCAGCGTGGGCACCAGCGCAAAGTGCTGCGTCACCATACCGATGCCGTGCGCAATCGCATTGGCGGGCGAACGCAACGCAACAGGTTGACCGCTCACAAAAATCTGGCCTGCATCGGGCTGATACAGGCCATACAAAATTTTCATCAGCGTACTTTTGCCCGCGCCGTTTTCGCCGAGCAAAGCCAGCACCTCGCCTGGGTTCACGCTCAGGTTTATGCCGTTGTTGGCCACCAGCGCGCCAAACCGCTTGGTGATGCCGCGCATTTCGATGGCAGGGGACATGGTGATTGGTGATTGGTGATTGGTAATTAGTGATTAGTGATTAGTGATTAGTGACGCATCACTAATCACCAATCACTAATCACTTCTTAGCGGGGTCGCTCTCGTTAATATCCACGCGGAACTTGCCGGCCAGAATTTCATCGGCGCGTTGTTTGACAAGGGCTTTCACATCGTCGGGCAACTTGGCTTCCCAGCCGTGATAAGGCGCAAGGCTTGCACCGCCCTTCACCATCATCGAGAAGTCTTTGAGGTCTTGCGCTTGATACGCACCCTTCTTGACTTGATCCACGATGTATTGAATCGTTGGCCTCATGCTCCACACCGGGCCGGTGACGACGGTGTCGGGGGCTAGGCTGTTCTGGTCTTTCATCGCACCGAAGGCCGGAATGCCTTTCTCTTTGGCGGCATCAACGACGCCAAAACGCTCAGCAAACAACACATCCGCCCCGGCAGCAATTTGGGCCAGGGCTTGCTCTTTGGCCGTGGCGGGGTCGAAGAAGCTGTTGAGGTAGGTCACAGTCACAGTCACGTCTTTGTTACTCTCTTTGGCACCCTGAATAAAGGCGATGACGATGCGGTTGACTTCGGGGATAGGCATGGCCGCCACCACGCCGATCTTGTTGCTCTTGGTCAGCTTGCCCGCAATCAGGCCAGAGAGATAGGCTGGCTCGTGAATCCAGTTGTCGAACACGGAGAGATTGGGATTGGCTGGGCCGCCGGGCATGCCAAAGGCGAAGGCGATGCCGGGGTTGTCTTTCGCCGCCTTCGAAACAATGTCCTCGTTGCCAAAGGCATCACCCACAAAGATATTGGGCTTGTTGCTCTCAATCTCTTTGCGAATCACCTTGTCCATGTCGCCCTTGTAGCCAATGTTGTCTTGCCACCTGTATTCGATATTGCCCGCTTTGGCCTCTTCCTCTAGAGCAGCATGAATAATGCTGGGCCAGGGTTCCTCCAGCGGGGTGGCGTAGGCGGCAAACACTTTGGGCTTGGGGGCCGCGCCGGGGCGGGCGGCACTGGGCGGTTGCACGGCGCACGCCGCCAACGCCGCGCCGCTCATCGAGCCAGCGGCCAAAGCAATAAATCGTCGTCGGGAAATATTCATGGTTTTTCTATCCTCCTGAGATTAATAAAAAAACGCGAAGGCCATGTGAGTTTTTCATGGCCTTCGCGTTCTGGGCGAAACTGAGATTGCTCATGCAATACACAAGGTTATAGCACAGGGGTTGAGTCCGTGTTCAGTGCTTTGCGGAACACAACCATATCGTCGCCCGCATTGTAGAAGTCGCGGATGCGCGCTTCCGCCTCATAGCCACACTTCGCATAGAACGCCCGTGTGCGTTCAAAGCTCGGCAGCCCCGATGTCTCGACCAGCAACATCCGCTGACCGTTCGCCCGCAGTGCGCTTTCCACATGTTGCAGCAGCGCCGTGCCACGCCCCTGTCCCTGACGGTCGCGCCGCATGGCAACCATGATCAAGTACCACGTCCGATCCGCCGCTGGTGCTGGCGCATAGTAGGCGACCCCGATTGGCTCGTCTTCCTCGTCGATGACGCACACATGGCCGTCGTCAATTTTGCCGCTGAAGTAGTCCACCAGCATTCTGTCCACCACTTCGGTTTCGTTCGCAGCGAACAACCCGGACGCGACAGCCAGCGCGATCACCGTCGCCGAATCATCGGGTGTCACAGGTCGGATCATAGCCCCGCCTTCTCAATCTTCGCCCACGAATCTTTCAACCCCACAATTCGGTTAAACACCAGCTTGCCCTCCGTCGAATCCGCATCCACACAAAAGTAGCCATTGCGCTCAAACTGATAGCGGCTGCCAGGCACCGCGTCCTTCACGCTCGGCTCCACAACGCTGTGCAACACCTCCAATGAATGGGGGTTGATATTGTCCAGGAAGCTCTGGCCTTCGGGCGCTTGGTCGGGGTTGGGCTTGTTAAACAAATGGTCGTAATGGCGAACCTCAACCGGCAGCGCCTCATCCGCCGCCACCCAATGAATCGTCGCTTTTACTTTGCGGCCATCCGGCGAATCGCCGCCGCGCGTGGCCGGGTCATAGGTGCAGCGCACCTCCACCACGTTGCCGGCCTCGTCTTTCACCACGCCCACACATTTAATAAAATACGCATAGCGCAAACGCACCTCGCGGCCCGGAGTCAACCGGAAATATTTGGGCGGCGGCTCCTCACGAAAATCTTCCTGCTCGATGTAAATGACGCGGCCAAACGGCACCTGGCGCGTACCTGTGCTCGTGTCATCAGGGTTGTTGATGGCATCCAACTGCTCGGTTTGCGCTTCAGGATAATTTTCGATGACGACGCGCAACGGCTTCAACACCGCCATCACGCGTGGCGCGGTTTTGTTCAGCTCTTCGCGCAGGCAATGCTCCAACATGCCCAACTCCACCACGCTGTTGGCTTTGGCGGTGCCCACCCGGCTGCAAAAATCTCGGATGGCGCTGGCGGTGTAGCCGCGCCGCCGCAAGCCTGCCAACGTGGGCATGCGCGGGTCGTCCCAGCCGCTCACGTGGCCCTCGCGCACCAGTTGCAACAGCTTGCGCTTGCTCATAATGGTGTGGCTTAGGTTCAAGCGTGCGAATTCGATTTGGCGCGGGGCGTAAATTTCTAATTCGTTGACCAGCCAATCGTACAAAGGCCGATGCGACTCATACTCCAACGAACACAGCGAATGCGTCACGCCTTCAATGCTGTCGCTTTGCCCGTGAGCAAAGTCATACATCGGGTAAATGCACCAAGCGTCACCCGTTCGATGATGCGCCGAGTGCAAGATGCGATAGATGACCGGGTCGCGCAAATTGATGTTGCCGGAGGCCATATCAATTTTGGCGCGCAGGGTGCGTGTGCCATCTGGGAAATCGCCGGCCCGCATGCGCGCAAACAAGTCCAAATTCTCGTCAACGCTGCGGGTGCGGAAGGGGCTGTCTCTACCCGGTTCGGTCAGCGTGCCGCGATACTCGCGCACCTGGTCACCCGTCAAATCGCACACATACGCCGCGCCTTTTTTGATGAGGCTCACCGCCATCCCATAAAGCTGCTCGAAGTAATCCGAGGCGTAATACAAGCCATCCCATTGATAGCCCAGCCAGCGAATGTCTTCCATGATGGCATCTACATACTCAGTGTCTTCTTTCACCGGATTGGTGTCGTCGAAGCGCAGATTGCAAGTGCCGCCAAAATCTTGGGCAATGCCAAAATCAACCGAGATGGCTTTGGCGTGGCCGATGTGTAAATAGCCATTCGGCTCCGGCGGGAAGCGCGTGCGGATGTGGGTGAAGCGGCCAGCCTCAATGTCCTCGCGCACGGCGGTGCGGATGAAGTCGGAGGTTTGAGTTGGCGTTTGGGTTGAGGTTGGCGTGTCGGTCATAAGGTTAAAGTATATCGGCACGCATCATTACTTGATGGTTGTTGTCTTCTCAAACTTCACGCCACTCTTCATGGAAACGAATTCCAAAGCAGGAATCAACGTCGCGGGCAATGTGTCTTCGTGATAAATGTTGGTTGCCCATTTCTCTCCGTCAGAAAAATCAATAGCGAATGTGATGTCAGAAGATTTCGCCTCTTGATCTTTTTTTATGCTCTGGTGGATGCTGGTTACCTGGCTGTATCGCTTTTGTTCTGGGTAACGTTTGAGCGCATCTTCGATCATGATCGAATCATCACCAAACCGAATATTGGTTCTGAGAAAGAGATAACACAATGAAAGGGTTAATAAGAGACAGACAATGTAAAGAATCTTTTCAAGCCGTGCTGGCGTTGCGGGATCCCATCGGGCTTTTACAACAGCATAGCGATCAAACACGTCATATTTCTCTTTGAGCAACACAAGCAGAATCATTTTCGTAGTAACTAATGTCAGTCCTAATCCTCCGAATAACGCGGGCAACCAATAGAAAGTCTCATCAATCGGAATGACATATCGTTCCGAAAAGCCTTGAACATAGGAGTGTGCCAATAACCGCAGCAGGTAATTGAGCGCAATGATGATAAATGGAGCCGCAATGATCCCCATCCCGTTGCCTAGCAAGTACCAACGGTTGTATTCCTTTTCGCTCAAGTTCGCGTCGGTCAAAATTCTGGATGGGTCGCGTTTCATAGAATAAATTTATTGTTGTTCACAATCACCTTGCCCCGCGACACCACCCACCTCGGCGCAACCCGCTTGCGAATCGCATCAAACCGATTCTTCACATCCAACACTACCAAGTTCGCCGTATTGCCCGGCTTAATCCCGTACGCCTCGCCCAAGTTCAGCGTGCGCGCCGCGTTCCACGTCACCATGTTGTAGCAGGCGTCAATCTCGGCAGCGCCCATCATCTGCGCCACATGCACCGCCATGTGCGCGGCGTCCAGCATATTGCCAGTGCCCAAGGCGTACCACGGATCCATGATGCAGTCGTAGCCCAAACTCACATTCACGCCCGCTTCGTTGAGTTCTTTTACCCGCGTCATGCCACGCCGCTTGGGGTAGCTGTCGGTGCGGCCTTGCAGCACAATATTAATTAGGGGATTCGCTACGATGTTTAACTTGGCTTGCTTCAAGAAGCCCATCAGTTTGTTGGCATAGCCATTCTCGTAGCTGCCAAACGCGGTGGTGTGCGAGGCTGTAACCAGCGCGCCATTACCCTGCCGAATGGCGCACGCCGCCATCACCTCCAGAAAGCGACTTTGTGGGTCATCAATCTCGTCGCAATGCACATCTACTAAACGCCCATGCTTGCGCGCCAATTCAAAAATGTGATGAATCGAGCGCACGCCATCCTCGCGCGTCAACTCATAGTGCGGAATGCCACCGATGCAATCCACCCCCAGCTTCACTGCCATGCCCATCAGCTTGAGTTGGTTATCGGTGCGATACAAGCCATCTTGCGGGAAGGCCACAATCTGCACCGTCATCCAATCCTTCACCCGTTCGCGCACAGCCAGCAAGGCTTTTAGCACTGTCAACGTGGCCTCGCTCACATCGGCATGGCTGCGCACAAACAACACGCCTTGTTGCGCTTGCAGTTTTAACGCTTGCGTCGCGCGGTCCACCACGTTGTCAAAGGTCAGCCCGGCTTTTAGCCCGCGCCAAATCTCGATGCCTTCAAACAACGTGCCGCTCTGGTTCAGGCAACGGCCCGCGTCAATTAGGGCGCTATCCAAATGAATGTGGCTCTCCACAAACGCTGGGCTGATGAGCAAGCCACTCGCATCAATCGTCTGCGTCGCGTCGGCGTCAATCGTCTCGGCCAGCAACACAATCTTGCCTTTGTGGATGGCGATGTCGGTGGGCTGTGGCTCGGCTGCGTGCTCCATCAGCAGTGCGCCGTGTTTTATAAGCAGGTCATATTTCTTGGGCATGGCGCAACACATTACACCAACACAGCCATAGTGCAAGAAATTGGAACACGAAGAAACGAAGGTACGAAGAAATAAGATCATTCATTCGTCCTTGCCTATTTCTTCGTTCCTTCGCTTCTTCGTGTTTAATCTTTCTGAGTGCAATCAAGGTAGTCTGAAGGAACAGGCCAACACCTACGACTAAAGCTGTATTCGAAAGGATTGCGGTGCTGCTCATCATCGCAGTTGTGTCGCTCAACACAAGCTATCGAAATTATTCAAAAGATTTCGATGCCTTTCGGATAAAGGCTCGGCATCATCATGGAGAAGAGGGGGAGCCTGCGCACGTTGTGCGCGGGTATGGGGCTGTGTTGCATCTTGTCGGCAATGTCTTCGTTGCCGACAGATGCATCATCAGCCAAGCAAACCCGGTCTTTCGCATCACCCACCCATCA
Organism: Roseobacter sp.; assembly: GCA_043748055.1. GTDB lineage: Bacteria > Chloroflexota > Anaerolineae > J036 > Brachytrichaceae > JANMVQ01. The sequence continues at coordinate 1,895 of JAYTNY010000025.1, read as the reverse complement.
GCTCATCGTTCAGCTCAAACCCAACAACGGCCTGGTGAACCCAACCGAGATTGACGTCGCAACTCTGCTCTCGCAGTGGAGCGTCGCGGCAAACACATCGCTGGGCTTTGTGCGCAACATGGGTGATGGCATGCTCGTCGTGCAAGTGAGTGGCGAACCCAACGAGGCCGCCACGCGTCTCAACGCCCAAGCCGATGCATTAGGCATCGCGCACGCCGAACCCGACGTTGTCTTTTTACCCGATGATGCAGCGAAAACTCCCGACGACCCCATCTTTGCTGAGCAATGGAATTTGCAGGATGCACCCAATGCAACCTATGGCATTCATTTACCTGGCGCATGGGCCGTAACCACTGGCACAACGAAAATCGTCATCGCCGTGTTAGACACCGGCGTGCTGTTCACCCACCCCGATCTCAAACATCGCCTGTTGCCCGGCTACGATTTCATCACTGACCCCACCCGCGCCAACGATGGCGGCGGCCGCGATGCCGATGCCACCGACCCCGGCAACTGGGTTACAAAAGCCGAAGCAACCAGCAATTACGCAGGCTGCTACGAAACAAACAGCGGTTGGCATGGCACGCAAATGGCGGGCATCATCGGTGCCGAGGCCAATAACCAGTATGGCATCAGCGGCATCAACTGGGCCTCGCCACTGCTGCCGGTGCGGGTGCTGGGCAAGTGCGGTGGGCATCTCTCGGATTTGGTTGATGGGGTGCGCTGGGCAGGCGGGCTGCCCGTGTTGGATGTGCCGCCCAACTTACATCCCGCACGCGTCATCAATTTAAGTTTGGGCGCGCCAGATGTGTGCAGCCCATTGTTGCAAAACGCCATAAACGCAGTAACGCAGCACGGCGCTATCGTCGTTGTCTCTGCGGGCAACCGCGCGTTCAACGCCCTCTACCAAACCCCCGCCAACTGCAACAACGTGTTGGTGGTGGGCGGCACAGACCAGCGCGGCGAGCGTGGCACCTACAGCAACTACGGCGGCAGCGTTCACATCAGCGCGCCGGGTGGCGACCCGGCCAATGCCAGCGCAGATCGCATCGCCGTCACCAACAATTTGGGCAGCACGCAAGCGCATACGCATACGGTGGGTTGGGTGCTGGGCACCAGCCCAGCGGCGGCTCAGGTCAGCGGTGTCGTGTCGCTCATGTTGGCACAACAGCCTAGCCTTACGCTCAAAGAAATTATTTTCTTGCTGGGCAAAACGGCCACACCCTTCCCCACAAACAGCAGTTGCAGCTTGATGGGATGCGGGCGTGGCGTGGTGAACGCCAGCGGCGCTGTATCGCAAACAGCGAAAGCTACCTACACAGAATTATTCTTTCCGCTGTTCCCCATTCAGTCTGGCAGTGGGCCAAACCAAATCCGTAACGGTGGCTTCGAAGCGCAGACCGAGGGCTGGGCCGTCTCATCGCTCAAAGGCTCGCTCGTCATCATGCACGATGCCTACCTGCCGCCGGATGTGCTGGCCTACGCAGGCAACTATGCAGCCTGGTTGGGCGGCGTGAACGATGAGGAGAATGGCATTGCACAAACGATTGCGATCCCCACCCCGGGTGCCGCCCTCAAATTTCGTTGGCGCCTGCAATCCGCCGAGACCGATTGCCACAACGATGTGCTGACGATTTCCATCAACAACATCGTTGTGGACAGCATCGGTTTGTGCCGCTCAAAAGGCACATCAGACTGGCCGGAATACACGCGCAGCTTAAATGGCTTTGCCGGGCAGAGCGTCGTCATGCAGCTTCAGGTCAAAACCAATGGCTCACTCTCCAGCAATCTGTTTGTAGATGAGGTGCGGGTGGAGTGATTACCCCACCACGAACTCATCCGTAATCTCCAACGCCCGATCCACAATCTCCAGCCCCTCATCCAATTCTTCTTTG
>JAYTNY010000024.1:0-9193 GCA_043748055.1 Roseobacter sp. | reverse complement strand
GCCTCAAGATTGATTTCACGCTCTGGTCGGTTGATCTGTTGCGGCGAATCGCCACAGCACCCACACCGCTGGCCGAGCTGGATATGGGCTACGCCGTGTTGATGGACAAAGACCACCTGACCGACGATCTGCGCGCGCCAACGTACAGGGCTTACATCCCCGCCAAACCCAGCAACGAGGCCTTTCAGCAAGTCATCAATAATTTTTTTAGCAGTGTGCCGTATGTGGCAAAGTGTCTCTGGCGCGACGAGGTGATGCCCGCCAAATGGTGCCTGGACTTCGACATGAAACACCCATTCCTGCGCCAGATGTTGGAGTGGCGCGTGGAACTCGATCACGATTGGTCGGTGGCACCGGGCGTCTTGGGCAAAGGGCTAAAGAAGCGATTACCGCCCGACATCTGGACACATCTTGAAAGCACCTACGCGGGCGCTGCCGTCGAGGCTAACTGGGAGGCGTTGTATCAAACCATTGCCCTCTTTCGCCGGGTGGCAAACGAGGTTGCAGCGCATTTGGGATATGCCTATCCGCATGACCTCGACCAGCGTGTAACGGCCTTAGCACAAAAAATGCAAAGTACGCCTAACCCAACCCCTGCCGCACCGCAAACACTGTAACGCCAGCGTGGTTTACGCGCCAACCCAAAAGATGCTCATTTAATTCGCAGGCTTTCGCGCTCGGCATGGTTAAGCAGGTATTGCAGCCAGCCTTTGGCAGTGAGTGGGCCAAAGTCGTTGTGCGGCACGGTTGCCTTATCCGTCACGCCTTGCTGCATCAGTTGCTCAGCCAGCGCCACGGTTTCGGTGCGGGTTTGATTAAAGTCGTCGCGGAGATCGTTCCAGCTATACGCGTCGGGCGGGCGATAGCCATCGTGCTCGTCGCGTGCATACGGCTCACCCAAAAACATGCGCAGTCGGTGCTGCGCCCAGCGCTCTATGCCAATAATGTGGCGCAGCGCCTCGCGGTTAGCATCGCGATTGGCGATGCCGCCATAGCGCGTGGTTAGCGTTTGGCCGGAGGCGGAAAGTTTATCTGAAAGTTCTTTGATGCTGGTCTTTCGGGCAGGTCGCTCTACAAAAAGATCACGAAAGACACTCAACAATACATCTCGAATTGCCATAATTTTCTAATTCTATGCAGGGTATTCGGATTTTTGCCAAAAGCGAGAAACAAATGAGCGTTCTGCAATAGCATTACAAGTGCGCCAACGCACAGCGTCAACAAACCAGGTTTCTTAAAGAAACCTGGTTTGTTGACGCTTACTACCAGACGAACGGGATGAACAGCTTGGTGCGTTGCTTGTAAGCTGCAAACTCGGGATAGCGGCTGAGGGATTGGTCTTTACGGCGCATGTTGGGCAGCCAGTAGCAAAGCACAAACAAAGCGATGACAACGATGGGCAGCCAATGCATGGCGAGCAAGCCAAAGCCTGCATAGATCAACAACTCGCCAAAGTAGTTGGGGTTGCGCACGTGCGCAAACAGGCCATCTTGAATTAAGTGCCGAGGCCGCAGACGCAACGCAGTGAACTTTTGCATATCGCTGGCGAAGTGCAGAAACACGCCAAATGCATACGCCATCAAACACATGCACAGCCAAATGGGTGAGGCCTGAATGCCCTGCGAGGTGATGAGCCACGGCGCGACCCAATATAGCGATAACGCGCCCCAGGCTACGCACACGCCATATCTAACGCTCACGGGGCGCTCCCAGCTTTTGTCGGGGAAGATGTGGCTTTTGAGTGCCCACAACACACCATAGCTGCCGTGCATAGCAAGGTAGGCCAACGCGGTGTAGTTGCGCCACTGGTTGTGCCACGCAACCATGCCCAGCACCACCAGCCAAGTGATGGCTTTGTGCGAGTCAATGAAGGTTTTGAGTTTGAAGGTCATCAGTTTGAGTTTGAGTTGGGGGTGGAGTTTGAGTTGGAAGGTTTGTAGCACGAACGCGAATTTCTGTTCAAACCTCCAAACGCAAACTCAAACTTTCCACCCGGCGAGTATCATTGCGCGCTAATTATTCGGTTCAAACATACAACACTCAAAAAGCAATAACAGGAGCAACAATGGCAGACAAAATTAGAGCCGCCGTTATCGGCGTCGGCGTGGGATTCAACCACATTCACGGCTACCAAACATCGCCGCTGGCAGAAATGTCGGCGATCTGCGATGCGAACCCCGCCGTGCTGAAGTATCAGGGCGAAGAGTTCAAAATCCCGGAAGCCATGCGCTTTACAGACTATAAAGAATTGCTGAAGCGTGACGACATTGATGCCGTGAGTGTGGCGCTACCCAACTTTTTGCACGAGCCAGTGGCGCTGGCTGCCTTCGAACACGGCAAGCATGTGCTGTGCGAGAAGCCGCTCTCCACCGACCCGATCACCGGCCAACGCATTTTGGATGCAGCCAAAGCCGCAGGCAAAACCCTCATGGTCTGCTACAACCACCGCTATCGCCCAGAGATTATGTGGCTGAAAGACCAGATTGTGCGCGGCGATTTTGGCCACTTGTATGCCGTAAAAGCGGGCTGGATGCGCGAGGGCTGGATTCCAACACACGGCGCATGGTTCACCCAAAAAGACCGCAGCGGCGGTGGCGCTTTAATTGACCTGGGCGTGCATGTGCTGGACTTGGCACTGTGGTTGATGGGGTATCCGAAACCCATCAGCGTAAGCGGTGCGGCCTTTGCCGAGTTTGGCCCGCGCCTGCAAAAGACCAAGCCCCGCGAGATGAAACCCACGCACAAGATCGAGGTTGAAGACCTGGGCATGGGCTTTATTCGCTTCGAGGGCGGCTCGGTGTTGCAGTTCGAGGCCGCTTGGGCCACCCACCGCGAGCCAATGCAAGACGGCTTCTTTGTGCGTCTGTTTGGCAGCGAGGCGGGTGCCAATTTCTTTACCGGCGCAGCCAACGGCGAAACCGTGCAAGCCTTCAAATACATAGACGATGAGCCAACCACGTTGACCCCCAAACTCCCGGAGCATTCCGGCGGGCACGAGCGGGCCGTGCATCACTTTGTGGAGTGCTGCCTGACAGGCAAAACGCCGGAGTCGCCCGGCGAGCATGGCCTGATCGGCTTGAAGATCATTGACGCGATTTACGAATCGGCACGAACGGGCAAAGAAGTAACCCTGGCTTAAAGGAAACAGAAAAAACACGAAGAAGCAAAGAAAGAAGAAGAAAGAAATATCTCTTAATTTCTTCTTTTCTTCGCTTCTTCGTGTTCCAAATCAGAACGATATAGTTGCACCATGAACGCACAACGCGCCATCAACTTTGTAAACACCCACGGCACCCCAACCGAAAAAGCGCGGCTGCGTTTTATCTGGAACGGCACACCCGCCAACGACGACGAAGTTATCCAGCTATTTGAAGGCCAACGCGAGGACGGCGGATTTGCGCCGCCCTGGGCCAGCGATTACAGCTCAATAGACGCCACCTGCTTTCGCATCGCCCAGGCCGAGCAGTTGGGCGTAACAGCGACCCACCCTAGCCTACAGGTTGCGCTTGCCTTTTTGTTGGCGCGGCAAAACGGCAATGGCAGTTGGGAAGAAGATTCAAAAGTGGCTGAATCCGCTCCCATTTGGGCCATGCCCGGCGATAAAGCTGCGCAGTTGTATCTCACTGCCAATAGCGGCTTTTGGGTGGCGCAGTCCAAAGCATCTGGCGAGGCCACTGAGTTGGCATCGAGCTTCCTCAAGCTGCGCGTGAATGACAGCGGTGAGATGCCCAGCTTTTTGCAAACACACTGGCTGGCTGGCGCATTGTGGGCGAAGCTGGGCGACCGCGATTACGCCCCGCGCATGATTCGTTACTTGGGCGACCGCGTGGACAAGATGGCGCTGAGCGAGTTGGCGTGGATGATTCTTGCGTTTAGCCTGGCAGGCTTACCCGCCAATCACGCGCTCATGTACTCCGCCGCCATCCGCCTGAACAAGATGCAAGACCCCACCGGCCCGTGGCGCGGCGAACAAAAAGATAAGAATAACGATGTGCATGTGACGCTTGAGGCGCTTCGGGCGCTGAAGCTGTGCAACCGCATTTGAACATCCGCTGCGAGAGCATCCTGAGCGCTCGGCGCAGCGCCGCGTCGAAGGATGCGCTCTATGTCGAGCTTGGCTAACGAAGTTCCACCATGCCCGCATTCTTCGACTACGCTCAGAATGCTCCGCTTGAGAGTTAGGCCTGTTTCGCCAGCGTCACTTTGCTCACGCCGCTCAGCGCATCCTCGTACAGCTCTAAAACGAACAACAACGAGGACAAACGATTGAGATAGCGCATCAACTCGGCGTTCTCAATCAAGCCATCGTGCAGCAACTTTACGACAATGCGTTCGGCGCGGCGCACAATCGTCCGTGCTAAATCCAGGTGCGCACCTTGCAGCGTGTCGCCTGGCACCACAAAATCTTTGGGCAAAGTGATGAGGCTCGTGATGGCGTCGGTCTGCTGCTCCAGCCAACTCACGCGGCCTGCATCAATCGCCCTAAACTGCGCGGCCGCTTGTTGTGTCGAAGCCAACTCCGCCATCATCTTGTACAGATCGCGCTGGCAGGTAAGCAGCAGACTTTTGGTCTGCTCACTCTTCGCCAAAGCACGGGCAATGCCAATGGCGGCATTGCCCTCATCCACCGTACCATAGGCTTCGGGCTGGGGCATGTATTTCGCTACACGCCCCTCGCCCAACAAGCCCGTAAAACCGTCGTCGCCCGTTCGGGTATACAACTGCACAGACATAGATTTTTACTTAAACCTATTTCAACGCCATGCGGCCCGCATACTGCGCCGCATCATCCAGCATTTCTTCGATGCGCAACAGTTGGTTGTATTTGGCCGTGCGCTCGCCGCGTGCGGGTGCGCCCGTCTTAATCAAGCCCGTATTCTTGGCCACCACCAAATCGGCAATCGTGGTGTCCTCGGTCTCGCCAGAGCGATGGCTGACCGCCACGCCCCACCCTGCGCGGTGGCTGGCTTCAATCGCGGCGATGCTCTCGCTCAGCGTGCCAATTTGGTTTACCTTGCACAGCAGTGCATTGCAGGCCTTCTCTTTAATCGCGCGTTCAATGCGTTTGGTGTTCGTCACCAACAAGTCATCGCCCACCAAGCGCACTTTGTCGCCTACTTTGGCCGTCAGTTTTGTCCAGCCTGCCCAGTCGTCCTCGGCCAAGCCATCTTCCAACGAAACGATGGGGTACTTGGCGCACCAATCGGCCCAATAGTCCACCATCTCATCGCTGGTTAACACTTTGTTGTCTTTGCTGAGCTTGTACTTGCCGTCCTCGTATAGCTCGGTGGCGGCGGGGTCCAGGCCAATGCCAATTTGCTCGCCGGGTTTATAACCGGCTTTTTCGATGGCAGTTAATATCACCTCGATGGCTTCTGCGTTGCTCTTCAGGCTGGGGGCAAAGCCGCCTTCATCGCCCACGTTGGTGCCATAGCCTTTGGCGTGCAACACTTTGTGCAAGCTGTGATAAATCTCTGCACCCCAGCGCAGCCCCTCGGAAAAGCTGGGTGCGCCGTGCGGCAGAATCATGAACTCTTGCATGTCGGTGCTGTCTACCGCGTGCTTGCCACCATTCAAAATATTCATCATGGGCGTGGGCAAAATATGCGCATCGGCCCCGCCCAAATAACGAAACAGCGGCAGGCCCACACTGTCGGCAGCGGCCTTCGACACAGCCAAGCTCACGCCCAGCATGGCGTTGGCGCCCAGGTTGCTCTTGTTATCGGTGCCATCCAGCTTCATCAAAAACTTGTCCAGGCCGGTCTGGTCGAGGGCATCCCAGCCCTCCAACGCACCCGCCACTTCCACGTTCACGTGGTTCACCGCTTTCTGCACGCCTTTGCCCAAGAAGCGCTTTTTGTCGTCGGTGTCGCGCAGTTCCCAGGCTTCGTGTTGGCCGGTGCTGGCCCCGCTGGGTACGCTGGCGCGGCCAAACGCGCCGTCTTCCAATATCACATCCACTTCTATGGTGGGATTGCCGCGGCTGTCCAAAATCTCGCGGGCATGAATCGATTCGATGAAACTCATATCTTTGTGTCTTTCTCCAAAATTATTTATTAGACCTCTTGCAAAAGTCTATTCGCGCACGGCGTTCGTAGGGGCGTTGCATGCAACGCCCCTTTTGCAAGAAGTCTATTTAGCGCGGGGCATTCTAAACCCGATGAAACGGATAAACTCCTTCACATGAACCTAAGCACCCCCACCCTGGTCGTAGACCTCGACAAGATGGAAGCCAACATTCGCAAATGGCAAGCCGAGATTGGCAAGCATGGCGTGGCGTTGCGCCCGCATGTGAAGACGCACAAAATCCCCGACATTGCCAAGCTGCAATTGGCGGCTGGCGCAGGTGGCATCACCGTAGCAAAGGTGGCCGAGGCCGAGGTATTTGCTGAGCATGGCTGCGCTGATATTTTTATCGCCTACCCCGTAATCGGCGCAGACAAGTGGCAACGGGCGGCGCAGCTTGCCAAGCGTATCAAGTTGATTGTGGGTGTGGAGAGCGAGGTGGGCGTGCGCGGTCTTAGCGATGCCGCCGCCCAGGCTGGCTCCACCCTTCTGGTGCGTGTCGAGGTGGACACCGGCCTCAATCGCTCCGGCATACAGCCCTCGCAAACCGAAGCGCTGTGCAGGTTGATTCAAGCATTGCCAGGGCTGGAGTTGGATGGGCTGTTCACATATCGCAGCAGCATATTCGCAGGCGCGGCTGGCCGCAGCCCGCACGAGCTGGGCATCGAAGAAGGACAAATCATGGTGCGCATTGCCGAACATTTGCGGGCGCAGGGCATCCCCATTCGCAGCCTCAGCGGCGGCAGCACACCTACCGCGCATGCGTTCGCCTCGGTGCCAGGCATAACCGAAGCGCGGCCCGGCACTTATATTTTTAACGATTACATGCAAGCCGCACGCGGCATCGTAAGCTACGACGTGATTGCGCTGACGATTTACTGCACCGTGATTAGCGTGCTGGGGCCAAACAAATTTACGGTGGATGGCGGCAGCAAAACGTTTTGCGGCGATATTGCTTATCGCGGCACAGATTTGAAAGGCTACGGCAAACTCATCGGCAAAGAAATTTATGTGGACAGCTTGAGCGAAGAACATGGTGTGGTGCGCTGCGATGAGCCTATGAGCGTGCAGGTGGGCGATGTACTGGCATTTCATCCGGTGCATGTTTGCACTACGGTGAATTTATCGGATGAATTGATTGGCGTGCGCAAGGACGAGGTGGAAGTGAAGTGGCCGGTTCTCGCACGGGGCAAGCGGACTTAAACTGGGAAAAACATCAGCACTATTATTTTCACGCGAAACTGCAAACATGAATACCCAACTCGATATTCCTCAACTCCAAGCGAAAGTAAAAACAGGCGCTTCAAATTTCAACTGGATTGCAGTTGCCGCAATTATTAATTCGATCAGTATTGCATTTCACACAGGTTTCACGTTTCCTACGGGGCTGGGGTTAAGTAGCTTCGTCAGTTTGCTAGGACGCGACTTCATAGACATAGCGCCAAAAGAGGGCAGCAATTTAGCAGCGGTTTTGTCAGTAGGTGCCTTTGTTATTACTGCTGTGTTTGCGGGTTCATTTGCGCTCTTGGGTATTCCAGCGCGAAACGGTCGTCGATGGGCATTTATCGTAGGGGTTGTGTTATATGCACTCGACATGCTTGTGCTAGTTGGCTTGCAGATTTGGGTAGGCAGCTACTGGATTGATCTTCTTTTTCACGCGTGGATGTTGTTTTCACTGTTCAACGGTTTGCGTGCTGCCAATCAATTGCCAGAGACAAAAGAAGCCCCAAAACCTAAAGGCATAAAGGAGTTGATGAGTGACTCTTAGATTAGAAAACAAATCGTCGATCGTCACCAACGCAGGCATCGTTGCGGACTACATCGGCAGCAAAATTCCACTGGGTCGCGCAGGCCGACCCGATGAAGTGGCGAACTTGTGTGCCTTTCTCGCCAGCGATGAGGCATCATTCATCACGGGTGAGAGCGTCATCATTGATGACACACAACTGATTGAAGAATAGGAAAATGTGAGTTGTATAATGCCGCCCGCTTTAAGGTTGGTTTAACTTTGAAACGAGGGCTTAGTCATTCGCTCGATAGCCCAAAACTCAGCGACAGCAGCAACATCAACAGCGTTCATGAAAACATCAGTCCCAAAAATTCTCTTGGTTCAAGGTGGTCTGGGAGATTCCGTTGGCCCCATTCTGGAGAAGAATGGTTACCGCGTGGATTGGGTGCGCACGGCCAAGAATGCCATTGACCGCGTGATGAGCCATCCGCCCGCATTGGTCATCATCGATGTGCCCTCGCTGCGCGTGAGTGCCGAAAAGTTAGCCATCAGCATAAAACGAATTGCCGAGGTGCCCGTGTTGTTTATTGGTTCGGAAGTACAAACAGAAAAAGATTCCAAAGAAATTGTAGAAATAGAAGTGGCCGATGGCTTTGTGCCGAGGCCGCTCCAATTGCGTCGGTTGTTGTCGCGTGTCGAGAAACTCATGCCTGAAGGTCAAACTGTTGAATTGAGATGTGGCGAATTGGTGTTTCATCCCTCGGATGGCATTTTGCGCAAGAAGAGTGACGAGCAGTACCTGAATCCCAAGCTGTCGAAGTTGCTCACACTGTTTTTGCAGCATCAGGGCGAGATTTTGACGCGCAAGTTTTTGATGCTACAAGTTTGGGACACCAACTATATGGGCGACACCCGCACGCTGGATGTGCATATTCGCTGGCTGCGCGAAGCGATTGAAGACGATGCCACCGACCCCATTTATCTCCGCACGGTGCGCGGTCAAGGCTATCGGTTTGATAACCCGAAGGCGCGCAAGGCTGCGAACAATTAGTGAATGGGGGTTGGTGATTAGTGAGTGTGATCGAATCACCATTTACTAATCACCAACCCCCATTCCCCATTCACTAAACAATGAAAATCATCATCACCGGTTCCATCGCGTACGACTATCTCATGTTCTTCCCCGGCAAGTTCACAGACACGATTCTGCCGGAGCATCTGGACCGCCTGAGTGTGAGCTTTTTGGTGGATTCGATGGAGAAGCGGCGTGGCGGCGTGGCTTGCAACATTGCCTACACCCTCGGCATTCTGGGCGAGCGCCCGTTGTTGTTTGGCTCGGCAGGCCAAGACTTTGGTGAGTATCGCCAATGGCTGGAATCTAAAAGTGTGGACACCAGT
>JAYTNY010000023.1:0-2505 GCA_043748055.1 Roseobacter sp. | reverse complement strand
GTGCGTATTGCGTCTTGCGTTGGGTTAATTGTTGCCCAACGCAAGACGCAATACGGATGACGCAATATCTATGACCAAACTACACGAAGGCCAAATGGTCTTAACCCACGGCGCGCCGCTTGCGCCCAAAGGCAAAGCGCGCAACGCCGTCATCATGCTGCATGGGCGCGGGGCCAGCGCGTACGACATTCTTTCGCTGTCAACGTATCTCGATCAAGAGCGCACTGCGTTTATGGCCCCACAAGCTGCGAACAGCGCATGGTATCCGCAGCGGTTTATTGAGCCGGTGACCCAGAACGAACCGTGGTTGTCGTCGGCGTTGGGCGTTATTGCTGGTTTGGTTCAGCAAGCCAACGACGCAGGCATTCCAACCGAGCGCATCTTTTTGCTGGGCTTCTCGCAGGGCGCGTGCCTCTCGTTGGAGTTTGCGGCGCGACACCCAGCGCAATACGGTGGCGTGTTCGGCCTCAGCGGTGCGCTCATCGAAAACGGCGATGTGCCGCGCGAGTATGCGGGTTCGCTGCATGGCACGCCAGTCTTTTTAGGATGCAGCGATGTGGATTTTCATATTCCGCTGGCCCGCGTAAACCGCAGCGCCGAGGTGTTGCAAGCGCTGGGCGGCGTTGTAACCAAACGCATTTACCCCGGCCTGGGCCATAGCGTGAACGAGGATGAGATTGAGTTTATTCGGGAGGCGTTGAAAAACTAAGACGTGGCCCGTGGCGCCAACACGCACTAACTCGGTTGCGTTTTATTTGCGCCACCTGACACGTCTGAACGAACTCGATCTCGATGGCGCAGACTGTTTCGCGTGCAAACCTGTCGGGTGGCGCACCACATATGCAATTGAGTTTGAACTCAAACGCGCCACCCGACAGGTTTTCGTTTCGTCCGAAATCCTCACTCTCGTCTCTTACCCGCCCACACCGCCAAACCCAACACCGCGCCCGCCACCATGAAGGCGATCAAGCTGAGCGCGATGACGATGAGCCAGGTGGTGAGGCTGGGTAGCGCGGACGGCGCTTCGGGTTGCTGCACCGGGCGCGATGCAACTTGCGTCTGATAAACGTTCTGCGGCTCGGTCACGCGCGCCTGGGTTTGGGCTGGCTGGCTGAGTTGGGTAGATGGCGCTTGTGGCTGCGCCACAACGGATGCGCTGGCCTTGTTTTGCACGGGCGCAACGGCGGCTGGGGCAGATTGGGCCTCAACAGGCTTTGCCTCCAACTGCGTGCCAACCTCGGCGCGGTTCACCTCAACTGCACCCGCAGCCTGGTTGCCGAGGTTGATGTTGACTGCAACCTGCTGCACCGCCACCGCGTTTTGCGGATTGGCTTCGGCTACTAAACTCGCTGGCTTACTAGCGGCATCTGGCGCAACATTCTGCACGGCTGTTCCATCCACCGGCGCGCCCCCCGCCGCTGCACTGACGTTGACCGGCAGCGCCACTGCCACGCCAACCTGCGGCGCATAGCTGGCCGGGCCATACTCCAACAGTGCGCCCGAACTCTCGACCTCTTGCAACCAATAGCTGTAACGCTTGCCGACGTCTGCCGTGGTGTCGTTCACTGCGTAGCCACCGCCGCCTTTGGATGGGATCAGCTCGGCTGTGATGAGCAAAGCATCATTACGGTTCGCCGACTCGCTGCGATACAAGGCAAAGCCAAACGTGTCGATCTCGCTGACCGTGCGCCAACGGATGCGCAAGGCCTTGCCATCGGCGGCGACGCTGAAGTCGCTCAGCAGCACGGCGGTGGGCTGGTAGATGCCCGCATCCAGCGTCGGGTTGTATTCGGCCACACCCAGCGTAACCGGCAGGGTGCAGTTGCCGTTCTTGGTGTCGGCGTTGCTGTCGTTGTCGCTGCCCATGCCGGTCGTGTCACTCATCCACAACGTAAACGTGTAGGGGCTGGTGGGCTGCGCAAAGCACACGTAGTAGCTGCCGGGCAGCAGGCCGGTGAAGATGTAGAACCCGCTCAGGTTGGTCTTGGTGTTGGAGATGGCTTGCTTGGCGCTGTTGTAAAGCGTGACCCCGTGATTGGGCACCGGCACTTCGCCGGTGTTTTGGCGGCCATTTTGGTTTTGGTCGATCCACACATAGTTGCCCACACCGGCAGGCGCCCACACGCCAAAGTCCAGTGTGGGGTTTTTTGTTGTGCCGGTGTTAGTAATCACGATGGGTTCGCCGCCCGCCGCCAGCACCATGCAGTTGCTGCGGATGTTAGTGCCATCGCTCGTGGTGCCGTTGTCATCGCTGTCGGTGTTGTTGTCGGGGTTGGGTGATTGGTTGGGCCCAGTGCTGCTGGTGTAGGGCGGGGTTGGGGTGATCTCGGCGCAGTAGGTGCCGGGCACCAGCGCGGTGAAGGTGTAGAAGCCACTGGCGTTTGTCTTGGTGCTAGAAAGCACTGTGCCACCGCTGCTCAGCAAGCGCACGGGCACGTTGGGCAAGCTGGGTTCGCCCACATCGGCCTTGCCATCGTTGTTGGAATCCAGCCACACATAGTTGCC
>JAYTNY010000022.1:0-11948 GCA_043748055.1 Roseobacter sp. | reverse complement strand
GCCGCCCGCAACGCCGCCCGGCGACTAAAGTCGCGGGCTACCACTGCAAAGCCCGCCTGCGCGGGCTGGGCCCATCCAAATGTGTCCTGACATCAGCTCTGAGGCGCGATTTCTAATCGCCCTTTTGGCAAATGCACCCCATTTCAATGTTCATCTAACCCCACTTGTATAATCTTGTCAGCTCGAAGGTGGTGAGATGTGGATACAGAACCTGGTTTAGGACTTCTCGAACAACTCGACAGCGACGACATTTTTAGCGAAGCATTGGCTGACTTGCCTGATGCAGCCAACTCCCCGAACGCGCTCCCGAACGATTGGCGGAATTGGCGTATCGAACACGCCGAACCCCGACCCATTGAGCCGATTACCGATCTGGTTGCCGCTGCGCAATCTGCGTTGGCGCACCCATTGGCCTCGTTGCGTTTGGCCGAGCTGTGTGGCGAGGCCACGCGGGCCGCTATTGTGCTGGGGGTAGCCTCGGTGGAGCTGGCGCACGGGTTGCTGTTGCCAGTTGTGGATGAGATACGCATGGCGGGTACGCTGGCCCAAAACATCAACGTGATTGTGGCTTCGGCGCAACAGGCAGATGGGTTGCGCGCCAGCCTAGCCGAGCGCGCCAAGCTGATTGTGAACGCCGCCGATGATGTGCGCGAGCAAGATGAATTGGGCAATGTGGATGGCGTGCCGCTGGCCGTAAATTACCGCGCCAGCGAGGCGGATGTGTTGATCGCCATCACCGCCGTGCAGCCCGATCTTTTTGCAAATTACACCAACGCTGCCACGAACCTCATCAAAACCGCCACCAGCACCACCACGCAAAACGAACTGCAAGCCCCGCGTTTTTTGAGCGATGCTGCCGATTGGAATGGCCGCGTGCAAGAACTGCCCTACCAGCGCCTTGCCGAAGAAGTGGCGCGGCGGGCCGGGCTGCGCTTTGCGATGAGCGCGTTGATTGACGAGCAAGGCGATGTGCTGGCGGTGAAAGCCGGTGAGCCAATGGCGGTGAACGAATCGTTGCTGCCGGTTGCCCAAGCGGCCCGCGAGGCCGATGTGAGCCGCGACGACTATGACGTGGCTTTTGCGGATGTATCGGTCTCAGCGCAATCGCTTTTTCAGGCCAGCGCCGCCGCCGCCCATCTGGGCAACTTAACCGCATCGCCCATTTTGTATGGCGGCTTGATTGTGTTGCAAGCCCAGCGCGATGTCGCCGAAGCAGACCCATTGGCCGCCCAAAATTTTTACGATGCGATGGCGCAAGGCGGCGAGGCCGATGGCGTGTTGCAATTGCTGAATCGACGTTCGTTAAAACCCGGTGAAGACCGCGCCTACTTATTGGCAAAGGCGATGGAACATTACCGCGTGATGGTGGTGGGCCACGACATAGATGACCTGGCCAGAACAAACCACATGCTCTCGGCACGAGACATGCGCGAGGCGGCAGAGTTGGCCGAGACGCTGGCTGGGCGTCGCCCGCACGCGCTGAGCGTTGCGCGTGCCAGCTACACGCTGCCTGTGTTCAACAGCCGCCTAGCCGAGCAAGCCGATGCGTTTGCGGACGAGATTGGCGAGATTAATTGGATTGACGACGTAGATCTGAAGCTGGTTAAATGGTGATTTGTATTCGTTGCCATTCGTTGCCATTCGTTGCCATTCAGTCATCCGTCTCGTAGAATCGGCGCAACCACATGCCCACATCTGTGAAACCGCAAGCATCCGCACCGGGGCCAGTCGTCTCGCTCAAAAACGTTAACCAGATTTTTGGCAACGGCACCAATAACCAGACCGTTGCTCTGCAAGACATTCAGCTCGATATTCGAGCGGGCGAGTTCATCTCGCTGATTGGGCCATCGGGCTGCGGCAAAAGCACCTTACTGCGGGTGGTGGGCGATTTAATTGCGCCGACCAACGGCGACGTTAAAGTAAACGGCAAGCCCGCCCCGCAAGCGCGGCTAGACCGAGATTACGGCATGGTGTTTCAGTCGCCGGTGTTATTCGAGTGGCGCTCTGTTCAGCACAACGTAGAGCTGCCGCTGGAAGTCCTCAAGATCAACAAAGCCGAGCGCCAGCGCCGCGCCAAAGAAATGTTGGACCTGGTGGAGCTGGGCAAATTTACGCAGCATTACCCTTGGCAACTTTCGGGCGGCATGCAGCAGCGGGTTGCCATTGCGCGGGCGCTGGCGTTTAAGCCCGCCTTGTTGTTGATGGACGAACCGTTTGGGGCGCTAGACGAAATTACACGTGAGCGCCTGAACGACGAACTGCTGCGTGTGTGGGCCAAGACCAAGACGACCGTGATCTTCGTGACGCACAGCATCTCCGAAGCAGTGTTTCTCTCCACACGCATTGTGGTAATGAGCGCGCGACCGGGCCGCATCACCCAAGTCATCAACATAGACCTGCCACAACCCCGCAGCAACGACACCCGCGAGAGCAACCGCTTTTTTGAACTGGCGACCGAGGTGCGAGAGGCACTGCGGCATGGCTAGGCTTCGCTACTACCTCCCCACCTTTTTGGTCTTCTTCGCCGTGCTGGCGGTTTGGGAGGGCGGCGTGCGTGCGTTTAATGTGCAACGCTTCTTGTTGCCTGCGCCCAGCGTTATTTTTGGGGTGTTTATAGACATTTTTCCGCGCTTGATTAGTAGCGCGTTGTATACGTTTCGCGGGGCGGTGGCGGGCATGCTGATTGGGATTGCGGCGGGTGTGCTGGTGGCGTTGGTCACCTCGCGCTTTGCGTTGATCCGCGAGGGGTTGCTGCCGTTTGCGATTGCGGCCAACTCGGTGCCAATTATTGCCTTCGCGCCAGTGATGAACAACTGGTTTGGCATCACCAACCAGATGAGCAAGATCATGATCGTGGCGATTATTGTGTTCTTCCCAATGATGATTAACGTGGCGCGCGGGCTGACGCTGGTTGAACCCGCCAAGTTAGAGCTGATGCGCAGTTACGCGGCATCCCCATTAAACGTGCTGCTTAAAGTGCGTGCGCCGAATGCGCTGCCGTATTTCTTCAACGCGCTTAAGGTGTGCAGCACACTTAGCTTGATTGGGATTATTGTGGCCGAGTATTTCGGCGGCCCGCGCGAGGCACTGGGTGTGTTTATTACTCAGGCCGCAGGCAACTTCAAGTTTGCGGATGCGTGGGCGGCGATTATTATTTCGGCTATTCTTGGCATCGCGTACTATTTGCTCATTCTGTTGTTGGAGCGGGTGATGATTCCGTGGCATGCGTCGGCCAGAAACGAGACGAGCTAAGAACCCCCGACCCCTAAAGGGGAGTCGTTGAGCTTCTAAATAATTTTTCGCTTTGCTACAAACGAGAAACACGGAGCGAAAATCAACGACTCCCCTTTAGGGGTCGGGGGTTAGGCTGATGGAGGTGATACACCGGAGTAGCTGTTGATGCGCGAGTGCCTTGTTGTAAATCAGCCCCGCCGCTGGTATATGTGTTCTTAACCCATTTTTCAAAAGGAGAAAAGAGACAGATGAAGATTTCCCACAAGTTCGTATCGTTGGCGGCACTGGCCGTGTTGATGTCGGCCTGCGCCGCGCCAGCAGCAGCGCCCGCCGCACCCGCAGCCCCAGCGGCTGCTGCCCCCACCGAGGCCCCCAAGGCCACTGAAGCCCCCGCCGCCGCACCGACCGAGGCTCCGAAGGCCACCGAAGCCCCCAAGGCTGCTGAGATGACCAAAGTGACGCTGCAATTGCAGTGGGTGGCGCAGAGCCAGTTCGCTGGCTACTTTGCGGCGAAAGACAAAGGTTATTACGCCGAAGAGGGCCTGGATGTGACAATTAAAGAGGGGGCAGTAGACATTGTGCCGCAGCAAGTTGTTGCCTCTGGCGCTGCTGATTTTGGTGTGGCGTGGCTACCCAAAGTGTTGGTCAGCCGCGAGGAAGGCGCGAAACTCATCAACATTGCGCAAGTGTTTCAGCGCAGCGGCACGTTGCAGGTGAGCTGGAAAGACACCGGCATTGCCAAGCCCGAAGACTGGAAGGGCAAGAAGGTAGGCACATGGGGCTTTGGCAACGAGCACGAGTTGTTTGCCGCCATGCGCAAGGCCGGCATTGACCCCGACGACAAAGCGGCGGTGACGATTATTCAGCAGCCGTTCGACATGAGCTTGTTGCTGAACCGCGAAGTGGATGCGGCCCAGGCCATGATCTACAACGAGTATGCGCAAGTGCTGGAAGCCAAGAACCCAGCGACGGGTGAGTTGTATAAGCCCGAAGATCTGAACGTCATCAACTACAACGACGTGGGCACGGCCATGTTGCAAGATGGCATTTTTGTGAGCGAGGACTGGATTGCCAAGCCGGAGAATCAGGAAGTGGCGATCAAGTTTTTGAAGGCCACGTTTAAGGGTTGGATTTTCTGCCGCGACAACGCCAAAGAGTGCGTGGACGTGGTGCTGAAGAATGGCAGCACGCTAGGCGAGAGCCATCAGACCTGGCAGTTGAACGAGATCAACGCATTGGTGTGGCCGTCGCCGGGCGGCATTGGCGTGATGGATGAGAAGACGTTTGACCAGACCGCGCAAGTCTCGGCAGACCAGAAGGTGACGAAGGCCAAAGCTGACAAAGCCGCGTATCGCACTGATCTGGCGACGAAGGCGTTGGAAGCCTTGAAGGACGCCGACACCAAAGGCGAGAAGTTCGCCAAGACCACGGTGACGTTGGTTGAGGGCGGGAAGTAAGAGAATGACGAATACAAAATTTAAGTTCTTCGTTTTGTGAAATCAATCGGGGCTGGTTCTATGAGAATCGGCCCCGATTTTTTTGTGAAGCATCCTGACTCTATCCAAGAGCATCCTGAGCGAAGTCGAAGGATGCGCTCTATGTAGAGCTTGGCTAACGAAGTTCCATCATGCCCGCATTCTTCGACTTCGCTCAGAATGCTCTGCTGAGTATTTGAGGTATTCGCATGACGACAAAAACTTTAGGGGTAGCCAAGATTGATGTGGACGCTGGCAAGTGGCAAGGCGAGTTGGCCCACAACTGGAACTACATCGGCTTCGACGAGATCAACTACACCTACACGCCAGAAGGCCACGAACTGCTGAGCAAGTTTGGGGCGATGCAGGAGAAGCCGTACTACGTGCGGGCGCATCATTTGTTTTGCACAGGCAACGGACATGGCTTTTACAAGTGGGGGTCTACCAATGCTTACCTGGAAGATGAAAACGGCCAGCCGATGTATGACTGGACGATTGTGGACAAGGTGTTTGACACGTTGCTGCAACACGGGTGCAAGCCGTTTGTAGAGCTGGGCTTTATGCCGCAGGATTTGGCCGACCCTGCGCTTTACGATATTGCCAAAGAGACCTTTCGCATGCAGAACTACCAGACGCATGGCTGGAACTGCCCGCCAAAGGATTATCAAAAGTGGCATGACTTGGTGTTTAACCTGGTGCAGCATTGCCTCGAACGTTACGGTTTGGACGAAGTAAAGACGTGGTACTGGGAATTGTGGAACGAGCCTGATTTGGACTATTACTGGCGCGGCTCAATAGACGAATTCAACAAGCTGTATGACTACACCGCAGCGGCGGTGAAGGCCGCTTGCCCCGATGCACGCGTGGGTGGGCCGGGCACCACCAACCCCAGAGTAGGTGGCAAATCGGGCGAGTATCTGGATAAGTTCTTGGCACATTGCGCCAACGGCATTAATGCAGTTACAGGCAAACCAGGCACAGTTCTGGACTTCGTTAGCTTTCATGTGAAAGGCGGTGGTTACAGGGCCGACCCCAAGCACCGCAAGCAAAAGCCGCCCTCGGTGAAACAAATTCTGCGCGATGTGCAAACCGGCTACGAGGTTATTGGCAAACACGCCGCGTTCAAAAACTTGGAGTGCGTGCTAACTGAGATTGACCCGGATGGCTGGGCAGGTGGCGGCGCATGGGACAACGCCAATCTCAACTTTCGCAACACCGAGTATTACGCCAGCTTTGTGGCAACGGCCTTTGACAAAGTGAGCGCCTTTGCCAAGCGCGCAGGCTGGGATTTACGCCTGCTCAGTTGGGCTTTTCTGTTTGTGGGCGAGCGCTGCTTTGAAGGCACGCGCACCTTTAGCACGCAGGGCATAGACAAGGCCATCTTGAATTTATTTCGCATGTATGCCCGAATGGGCACGCAGCAAGTTGAGCTGCTGAGCAGCCACGCCAAAGACCCGCTGGCTTATGCCGATCTGTGGGGGTTTGAGGAGGCTTCAGACATCTCCGGCTTCGCCGCTCTCAGTGGCAACAAAAGTTTGGAGGTGCTGATTTACAACCACCACGATGATTGGGATGCGCAGGGTGCGCACGAAATAGATTTGGAGATTGCAAACCTGCCATTTGGGGATGGCGCATTCACTGTGACGCACTATCGCATGGATGACGCGCATAGCAACGCCTATGCCGAATGGGTGCGCCAAGGCCAGCCGATGTACCCCGCCCACGGCCAACGCGCTGCAATAAAGGCGCGCGAGGGCCTGGAGCTTGTAGCGCCACCACAACGTGTGGCGTTGTTGGATGGCAAACTGAAGCTGAATTTCGCAATGCCCATTCATGGCATTTCGTTGCTGAAGATTTCGTAACTGCTCAGCCTCACACTTTTCTAGACAGAATGAACAGAATTCAACAGAATATTCTGTGGATTTTGTTCATTCTGTCTAAATGATTGAGAGATGGGCTGAGTAGTTACAAGATTTCAATTTAACTTCGCTGCACGTTGACATCTGTTGCAACCCGCATAAACTTTGGCTTGTTCAAGCCAGCAATAAACCCCATGAACTTTTCAATTGTGATCTCGATTTCGATTACGACGATTCGCCCATTGATTACTGATGTAATCAAAGGCGCGAATCTTCAGCACGCCTCCGAGATGGCATGTGAAGCGATTGGGTGATATCGCGGCGCAATAACAGGTGTAACGCAAAGAGCCTCCCGGAAATCGGGAGGCTCTTTTTTATTCGGCAAAAAAGGAAGCAAAAAACATGATGACTTATTTATATGACACGACCCTGCGCGATGGCACGCAGGGTGAAGGTGTGAACTTGTCGGTGGATGACAAGCTGAAGATTGCTAAGAGGCTCGACGAGTTCGGCATGCACTACATCGAGGGCGGCTGGCCGGGGAGCAATCCTAAAGACGCTGAGTTTTTCACCCGTGCGAAGCAAATAAATTTTAAGCATGCCAAACTGGCTGCGTTTGGCAGCACCCGCCGCGCCAATGGCAACGTAGAAACCGACCCGCAAATAAAAATGTTGCTGGATGCCGAGACGCCGGTGATTACGATGGTGGCCAAGACCAGCGCCTTGCACGTCACGCACGTCCTCGAAACCACGTTGGAAGAGAACCTGAAGATGATTTCCGACAGCGTGGCCTATTTCAAATCCAAAGGCAAAGAGGTGCTGCACGATGCCGAGCATTTTTTTGATGGCTTCAAGCTGGACAAAGACTACGCCCTGGCGACGCTGCGCGCTGCGCGAGATGCCGGTGCCGACTGGCTGATTTTGTGCGACACCAACGGCGGCACCATGCCGTGGGAGATTGAGGAGATTGTGAAAATGACGATTGGAGAATTAGCAGGGCTGAACCAATTGCTCGTCGGCCAATCCCCAACCCCCAATCCCCAATCCCTAATCCCTATCCGTTTCGGCATTCACACCCACAACGATGCTGGCCTGGGCGTGGCCAACGCGCTGGCGGGCGTGCGCGCGGGCTGCACGCAGGTGCAGGCCACTATTGGCGGCATCGGTGAACGGGTGGGCAACTGCGACATGCTGGCGACGATGGGCAACTTGAAATTAAAACTGAAAGACGAGTGCGTAAACGAGGAGCAGTTGCGCGGCCTCACTGATCTCTCACGGTTTGTGTTCGAGACGGCAAATTTGGCACCGGACATTCGCCACCCCTACACTGGCCAAGCTGCATTTGCGCACAAGGGCGGCATCCATGTGGCGGCGGTGCTAAAGCTGGAGGAGTCGTATCAACACATTGACCCGACATTAGTGGGCAACGAGAAGCGGGTGCTGGTGAGCGAACTGAGCGGGCGCGGCAACATCGCCTACAAGGCCAAGCAATTTGGGCTGAACCCAGACAGCACGGAAGTGAAGCAGGCGCTGGCGCAGGTGAAAGAGATGGAGAACCGTGGCTTCTTCTTTGAGGGCGCGGATGCCTCGCTGGAATTATTGATGCGGCGCAACCACCCCAGCTACGAACGGCTGTTTGAATTGGTGGACTTTATGGTCGTTGTCGAGAACCGCGAAGGGCGCGGTGTGTTGGCTGAGGCCAGCGTAAAGATGCGCGTAGACGACGAGATTGAACACACCGTGGCCGAAGGCGATGGCCCGGTGGGCGCGCTGGACAAAGCCATGCGCAAGGCCTTGTTGCCGCATTACCCCAAGCTCAAAAAAATGCGCCTGGTGGACTTTAAGGTGCGCATTATTGATAGCGACAAAGCCACGAATGCCACGACGCGCGTGACGATTGACAGCACCGACGGGCGAAAAGCGTGGACGACGGTGGGGTGTAGCCCCAACATTGTGGATGCCAGTTATCAGGCGTTGGCCGATTCGATGGAGTATGCGTTGTTGGTGGCCTAGTCTTCATACTTGCCAAACGCTTCTTCCCGAAGGTTGCCCAAAAGAGCCTGATCCTTGCAAGTTCAACCTTCGGGAGGATGCGCTACAGATACAATCTTTTGCGTAACCCATGAAAGAAGTGTTGCGCCTGATTCGGTTTAGCTTGTTGTTGCGGCTGGTGCCCAGCGCGTTTGGGCTGGTCGCAGGTGTGCTGCGGCTGGATGCGCGCTTCCTCGGATTAGGGATGGTCTCTACGCTGCCCTCGCTGGTGTTGCTGCTGCTGGTGTTGCTGACCGAGCGACGCAGCGCAGCCAGCGGCACACTGCGCACCAGCGATGTAAAACACTTACTGGTCTGGACGATCTTCGCCTACGCCATCGAAACCGTCATCCCCATCGTTTTCTTTCGCCTGTTGATGGCGAATGGCACGTTGCCACCGCCGCTGCAAAATGTGCTGATCCAGGATGGCGAGGTGAACTTTCGTCGATTGCTGGGCACATCGTTGGTGTTTGTGTTGGTGCCCACGGTGCTGGGTGCGTGGATTGATGGCCGCCGCGGTTGGTTTCGCTGGGCGGGCGTGGCGGTTCTGGTCAACCTCATCAGCATGGGTGTGGCATTGACCATCGATGCGTTTAGCTCGACCAATACGTTGGCGTTGCGTCGCCAGGCTGAGGTGGGCGACTTTTTGGCGCAATCACTGGTGG
This sequence comes from Roseobacter sp., assembly GCA_043748055.1. Taxonomy (GTDB): domain Bacteria; phylum Chloroflexota; class Anaerolineae; order J036; family Brachytrichaceae; genus JANMVQ01. The sequence goes on along the minus strand of JAYTNY010000022.1, from coordinate 2,684 downwards.
TGGCGGTGGTGTGCTACTTCGTGGCCTCGCTGGCCGACCAACAACGTCAGGAGCACACTCAGTTAGAAAGCGCCAACAAGGCGCTAGGTGAGCAAGCCCACGTGCGCGAACAATTGGCTGGCTCGCGCGAACGCATGAGCCTCTCGCGCGATCTGCACGACACAGTGGCCCACACGCTGGCGGCGCTCTCGGTGCAGGTGAACGCCATTGGCGCAGTAATGCAAGGTGAGCAAGCGGCTGCGCGGCGCGAACTGGGCGTGGCGCGTGAGTTGGTGAAGGACGGGCTGGAGAACACACGGCGCGCCATCAGTGGGTTGCGCTCTGCCGAGGTGGAGAACTTTGGGCTGAGCGGCGCGCTGCAAAAGCAAGCCGATGCGCTGACGCAACGCACCAGCATTCAGGCGCAGTTTGAACGTGCGGGCCAGGAGCCAGCCCTGAGCGATGAGGCGGCGAATACGCTCTTTCGCATCGCGCAAGAGGCGTTGAACAACATAGAGCGCCACTCGCAAGCGCAACATGCCTGGGTAAAGCTAACCTGCGGCGAGCGCGAGCAGGCTACGTTGGTGATTCGAGACGATGGCGTTGGTTTTGATGTGAGCGAATTGGATGACGAACGTTTTGGCCTGCGCGGCATGCGTGAGCGGGCCGAGCTAATTGGTGCGCATTTGCGGCTAGACAGCGTGGTGGGGCAAGGCACAACCGTGACGGTGAGCTTGCGTTCCTGATGTAAAGAATCAATTTTCATGGCTAGATACATTGCATTCCTCCGTGCCATTAACGTGGGCGGGCACACGGTCAAGATGGACCGGCTGCGCGAGTTGTTTGAGGCGCTGGGCTTGACCCACGTTGAGACGTTTATTGCCAGCGGCAATGTGCTGTTCGATGCCTCATCCAAGAACACACAGGCGTTGGAGAAGAAGATTGAAAAGCATTTAGCTGATGCGCTGGGCTACGAAGTGGCGACGTTTATTCGCACAGCCGATGAAGTCGTCGCCGTATCTAAATACGAGCCATTTGAACCTGAACCCGAAACCAATAAAGCCATGCTGTATGTGGCTTTTCTGAAAGAGCAACTGGGTGAAGATTTGAAAACCAAAGTGATGGCATTCACCTCGCCTATGGACGCGTTTCATCTGCATGGCCGCGAGCTGTATTGGCTGTGCCGTATCAGCTCGCACGAATCTAAATTTTCTGCGGCGGCGTTGGAGCGGGCGATTAAGCAGCCCGCAACGTTTCGCAATATCAATACGGCTAAGCGGCTGGCAGCCAAGTTTTCATGACCCAAATTCGCATTTTGATTACCGACGACCAGGACATTATTCGGCGTGGGCTGCGGCTGATTGTGGAGCAGCAGCCGGATATGACCGTGATCGGTGAAGCCAGCGATGGCGAAGAAGCCGTGCGTCTGGCCCGCGAATTGCAGCCGGATGTGGTGTTGATGGACATCAAGATGCCGCGCTTGAACGGCATACAGGCCACACGAGCCATTACGCGTGAGGTGCCTGCGGCACGCGTGATTATTCTGACGACTTACGACGTGGACGGCTGGGTGTTTGATGGCATTCGCGCCGGGGCGCAGGGTTATTTGTTGAAAGATACGTCGTCGGAGAAGTTGCAAGAAGTTATTCGTAGCGTGCATGGCGGCGAGAGCCAGATTGACCCAGCGGTGGCGGGCAAGGTGATGGATGAATTTCGACGGATGAGTTCAAATTCGCCTGTTGCGCCATCAGCACCCGCCCAACCCAAAGCCGAACAGGAAACGAGGGACGGAGCCGCGATAGAAAAGCTGACCGAACGCGAGATGGAAATTCTGCAACTGATTGCGCAAGGCTTAAGCAACAGAGAAATATCGGGCCAGCTTTTTCTCAGCGAGGGCACGGTGCGCAATTACGTCAGCACCATTATGGCGAAGCTGCATGCGAATGACCGAACGCAAGTGGTGATTAAGGCAGCGAAGCGCAAGATGGTGAAGTTAGATTAGGGTTTGTTGCGCTGGCGTTTCGCTTCGCGTGCCGATTCCCGGCGGCAACGTTCGCTGCAATACAGCACGTTCTCCCAGTTTTTGGCCCATTTCTTGCGCCACTCAAACGGCTTGTTGCAGATGGGGCAGAGCTTGGTGGGCAGTTGGCCTTTCTTTTTGTTCATTAGCCTTCTTGCAAAAGTAGGGGCGTTGCATGCAACGCCCCTACGAGCGCCGCGTGCGAATGGACTTTTGCAAGATGTCTATTTCACCGAATGAACGCCGCCACCTGATTCGCCAGTGCATCCGCGATGCGCAGTTTGTGGCTTTCCAGCATCGGTGTGGGTAGCGCATCTAGCGCGAAAAAGCCGATGTCGGTGCTCTCGTCGCTAATCGTCATCTCGCCGCCGGTGATGGTGCAAGCGAAACACAACGCCACAAACTGGGTAATGCCGCCATCCGGGTAACGCATGACGCTGAACCGAGTGGGGTCGGAATACACGCCCACCAGCCGGTCTACTTTGACGATGAAGCCGGTCTCTTCAAACGTCTCGCGCACCGCCGTCTCGGCAATGGATTCGCCAATATCGGCGTGACCAGCGGGCATGCCCCAATAGCCGTTGTCGGCGCGCTTTTGCAACAACACGCGGCCCTGTGCATCCAGCACAAACGCGGTTGCACCCGCACGCAGCTTATGCGGCATCTCATCAAACGGCGCGCCCGT